>JARYLV010000017.1 GCA_029907465.1 Methanomassiliicoccales archaeon | reverse complement strand
TGCCGCGATCGCGATCGAGAACAGCGCAAAGATCTGGCCCCTCACATCGTTGTAAAAAGATGAGAAGGCGACAAAATTGATGTTTGCTGAATTCAGCATCAACTCGATCGACATCAAGACGACGATCGCGTTGCGCTTTGTCAGCACCCCGTAAGCACCGATGACAAACAAGATCGCCGCCAGCGCAAGGAAGTATTCGAGCGGTATCATTTACTCTCCTCCTTCGCTAGGAACACGCCACCGAGCATTGCCACGAACATGAGGATACCGATGATCAGGAATGTGATCCCGTAATCCTCGAAGAGAGAAAGACCGATTTGGTGCATGCCGATCTCAGTGATTTCCCCTGCCCTCCATGATGAAAGCGATAGGGACGCTAGAATGATGATGAGGAATACGCTAGCTGAAGTGATTGCCAAGATTCTCTGTCGATTCATATGCGCTCACCTCCAGTGAGCCGTCTCTTGGTCAACATGATACCGAATAACATGAGTACGGACACTGCCCCGACGTAGATTAGGATCTGGATGATTGCGACATATTCGGCGCTCAAGAAAAAGAAGATAATGGCAACACCGATGAAAGTCAGTGCGAGGTACATGACACTGTGCACAATCTCTTTTGAAGCGACAACGAAAACTGCTGCAGCGACTGTGATTATTGCGAAGATCAAAAAGAAAAGCAAATCCCATTCCATCACAGAGCCTCCTTCATCACGAGCGCATCCCGTGGACAGTTCTCAACGCACTGCTCGCAACTTACGCATTTATCGTAATCGAATTTCGGCCGCTTGATCGGCTTTCCCTTGTCACTGACACCGGCTTGAATCATCTCAATCGCCCCTGCTGGACAGACTTTTGCACATCGAGAGCAGCCAATACACTTCCTTTCGTCGAGCTCCGGTTTGTCCTTTGATTCTGGCTTTCTTTCCGCAGGTGCGGCAACCACGCCCCTCTTGAGCTCCGATGGTGTCACTTCGACAAGATGGACCTCATATCCGGGTTTGTATTCGTGCTGGAGTTTATAGGGATCATATATCAGATCTTCGCGGGTAAAGGCGGCGAGCTCATACTCAGGTGTCACGATCATCGCATTCTTAGGACAATACTCAGCACAGTAACCGCACATCATGCACCTCCCTAAGTTGACCTTGGGCCGTTTGACCTTGGCCTGGCCTTTATACTCCACTTCCACGAGCTCAATGCATTTGGTCGGGCAGATCCTCATGCAAATGCCACAACCAATGCACCGATCCATGAGCAGGCCAGGGCGTCCCCTGTAATTATCGGGCAGGACAAGCTTCTCCCAGGGATACAATACTGTGTTCGGGCGATGAACCGTTGCCCTGATCGTTTCTCTGAGGGTGGCGTACATGGGTTTGAGGATGTACCCAGTCACACCGATATTCTTCTTCTTTAGTTTCCTTTCAGGCAATCACAACCACCCCATCGATTTAATGACGACCGCGATGACGATATTGACCATCGAGAGGGGGATGAGACGCTTCCATCCGATGTTGAGAATCTGGTCAATCCTCACCCTCGTCAAAGAGCCGCGGATCCATATGAAAACGAAGAATACGATGAAGACCTTGATCAAAAACCAGATTTCAGGGGGGAGGATCGGCCCGCTCCAACCTCCGAGGAAAAGGAGAACTGCAACTGCGGCCCCTGCGTACCCCCGGAAATACTCTGCGAGCATGAGGAGGCCGAACCTCATGCCACCGTATTCTGTCCACCATCCTTCGACAAGTTCGGCCTCAGCCTCAGGCAGGTCAAACGGGATCCTCTCAACTTCCGCGACAATCGTGATCAAAAACACAATAAAACCAATGAACTGAGGGATCACAAACCAGACTGATTCCTGCTGTGCGTGCACAATTTCCCCCAGATTGAGGCTACCAGTCAAGATCACGACACCAACGAGCGAGAGAAGCAGAGGGACTTCATAGCTTATCAGCTGGGCAGCCGATCGCATGCCACCAATCAATGTGTACTTGTTATTCGACGCCCAGCCACCGATTAGTATAGCGAAGGGCGTGATGCTGAAAACGGCGAAAATAAAAATGAGGCCGCCATCGATATCGCAGACGAAAAAGCGGTCACTCATCGGAATCAGACCAATAAGAAGAATAGACGAACCGATGATGATGACAGGCGCCCAGTTATATCCCTTCTTGTCCGCTTTCTCTGGAATGATGATCTCTTTGAGAAAAGTCTTGAGACCGTCAGCAATATTCTGGAAATAGCCGGCGGGGCCAACGACCATCGCTCCACGCCGATCCATGAGCCTTCCGAGCGTCTTCCTCTCCTGCCATATCATTGTGATCGCGATCAAAAACCCAACGATAAAAACGATAAGAGCCACACCAAATATCGTGAGGAATTGAATGACACCTGGACTCTCGATCCAGCCAGCAAATCCATGAAATCCAAGCCAATCTACAAAATAACTGATAATTCCGACGAGCCACCTGACAATTCCTTCGGTGAAACTGTAGAGATCCATCCACTCACCTGTCCGTCTCTCCTAGGCACATGTCAACTGATCCCATGATCGCAGGAACATCCGCCACCTTGTAACCCTTCAGCATGATAGGAACGGCAGAGACCGTGACGAATATCGGACTCCTCACCTTCAATCTAAACGGCCTGTCGGTTCCGTCGCCAATTACGTACATGAGGCCTTCCCCTCTAGGATCCTCAACCCTCGCGAAAGCGGTGCGCTTGGGCGCGTTTCTTGGCACTTTGACGCGCACAGGCCCATCAGGCATCTTTTTAAACGCTTCTCTAATGATGTGACAACTCATTCTCATCTCATCCATGCGGACCCTGTATCTCGCATAGCAATCGCAATCTGGATGAGTGCATATGTCCCAATCCAGCTCGTCATATACAGAATAGGGATCATGTTCCCGTATATCGATCTTAACGCCGCTCCCCCTTAGGGTCGGCCCGGTCACGCCGAGGTTGATCGCGTCTGCTGGCTTCAGGTATCCAATATCCTGTGTCCTCATGAGAAAAATGTCACTTCCATCGTAGATCTGCTCGTACTCGTCGAGCTTTTTCTCAAAGTAATCCAGCGTCCTGAGGCAATCCCTTTCAAAATTCGGCGGTAAATCGTTCCTGACACCACCGATTCTCATGTAATTATAAGTCATCCGCGCGCCACTGACACTCTGCAAAAGATCGAGAAAGAGTTCCCTCTCTCTCATTGCGTACACGAACCCGGTCAAGAGGCCGAGATCAGTACCATAGGCCGCGAGCCACATGAGATGGCTCGCAATCCTCTGCAGTTCCAATACGATGACACGAATGTATTCTGCTCTCTCGGGAACTTCGACGCCCATCAGCTCCTCAATC
Source organism: Methanomassiliicoccales archaeon (assembly GCA_029907465.1). Classification (NCBI taxonomy): domain Archaea; kingdom Methanobacteriati; phylum Thermoplasmatota; class Thermoplasmata; order Methanomassiliicoccales; species Methanomassiliicoccales archaeon. Next base: position 28,562 of record JARYLV010000017.1, on the reverse strand, counting down.
GTCAGGCAGTAGAGGTGACTCCAGGACATCGACGCCCCGTAACAAAGCCTATCAGAAAGAGGGATGATTTGAGGGTACATCCGATTTTCCACGAGCTTTTCCCACCCACGGTGCAAATAACCAACAACGGGCTCAGCATCGACGATCGTTTCACCATCGACTTTGACCCTCAGGTTCCAGAGCCCGTGAGTCATCGGGTGCTGAGGCCCCATGTTAATCCACATCTCAGCCATTTCACTGCCTCCCCAACTTGAAGTCTTTCCTGAACGGGAAGTACTGAGTATCCTCTGGCAAGAAGATCCGTTCAAGCCGTGGGTGGTTCTTGAAGCGGATGCCAAACATATCGTAGGCCTCCCGCTCATGCCAGTTGGCACCGCCCCAGAGGGGCGTAACCGAGTCTATTTCAGGATCGTCGTGAGGAATATCAACGGTGATTTCAAGAACACAACGGTTCTCATAGGATGAAAGATGATAAACAACCTGAAAACGATCGATTCTATCAACACCAGTCACGCAGGAAACATGATCGAACTTCAACTCATTCTTGAGGAATTCGCACAGTTTGTAGATAATAGCCCTATCGGCCCTCGCGAAGATCCTTCTCGGCGCAATACCTCCTATCGTGACGCCATCTGGAAAGGTCTTTCGCACGGCGTCGACAATCGCTTCCTCTGTCGATCCTGATGTCTCTAGACCGCCAGTAGAATTCACAGTTCCACCTCAATCTTCTAGGAATCTGCCTTTCGTTGATGCCCTTATCTTATCTTGCAATTTTAGGAAACCGTCGAGAAGAGCTTCAGGTCTCGGCGGGCAACCAGGAACATAAATATCGACTGGAATGAAGGTATCAACACCTTGTACGACGGTATGCGAATCGTACCAGGGACCGCCGGAGATCGCACATTCGCCCATTGCGATAACCCATTTGGGTTCCGGCATCTGTTCATACAAGCGCCTCAGATCAGGTCGCAGTTTTGTCGTCACCCAGCCATTCACCAATAGAACATCGCACTGTCTCGGAGAGGACCTGTAGACGATGCCGAAGCGTTCCGCGTCCCATCTGGGAGCTGATGAGGCTGCCATTTCCAGAGCACAGCATGCGATACCAAAGTGTAGAGGGAAAATCGAGTTCCGGAGGGACCAGCTCCAGATCGGCGTCGTGATCTTGTCGACTGCCCTTTTTACCCCTGTAGCCCGCATGAGATCGTCGAACAGTTCGGAAGACCATTTGACGAACTCCCTCACACTCATCGCTATTGCGTTAGGTGCCAGACTCAGATCCAAATGATCTCCTCCTTCTTCAGTGCATATGCAAGGCCAATTAGTAATATGACCACAAAGATTGCCATGTAAACTTTAGCCAGGTCTGAGAGGCCAGAAAATGCAAGGGCCCATACCATCAGGAAAATAGTAATTATATCAAAGATCACGAATATAATACCGAAAATATAATATTGGAAATGAAATTGAATTTGTGCTTCACCGATTGGTACTTCCCCACACTCGTATGTGAGTGTCTTCTGGGCTGTTTTTCTCGTAGGTCTAAAGAACCTGGAGACATAGAAGGCGAGTACAGGGAAAAGTATTGTTACCATTGCGAAAATCGCAACAGGAAGATACTTTTCGAGCAACATCGGAGGCACAATATACTGCCTTTATTTAAATTTTCCATGTAATTACCTTCGGCAGAAAGCGAAACGTGAGTAGACCAGCAGTCTTTAGGTTGTAAAATGGGTTGTGGAAACCAATCATATTGGTTCCTAATCACCTTCGGTGCATCACTGTTAATAAAAAATTTCTCGTCTGCGAATAATATTCGGTATGAACAATCTCATTGACTTTCCTGTTGAGATACTCCAATGATTGACCACTTGTCCCGCCTAAAGGTTTAAGGATTGTGAGTCTGTAATGAAAATCGGTGATTTATTGGGTAAAAGGATTGCAATTCTTGTTGAAAACGACTATGAAGACCTCGAACTTTGGTATCCGATCTTGCGACTTAGGGAGGCAGGACATGAGCCAATCGTGGTCGGCACTGGCAGTAGTGACGTGTATCGCAGTAAGCATGGCTATGAAATTAAACCAGATATTCAAATCTCAGAAGCGGAGCCACAGAAATTTGATGGCGTCATAGTCCCGGGCGGGTGGGCACCCGACAAGTTGAGGAGATACCCCCAGATCAACGGATTTGTAAGAGAGATCTTCGAAGCGGGTAAGCTCGTGGCGGCGATTTGCCACGGAGGCTCGGTTCTTATCTCTGCGGGGATTTTGAAAGGCAAGAAGGTCACAGGGGTTATCGCGATCAAAGATGATCTGATCAATGCAGGTGCGCGGTTCAAAGATGAGGAAGTCGTGACAGACGGGAACCTCGTCACTTCACGAAAACCATCAGATCTCCCAGCGTTCATGAGGGAGATATTGAAGATCCTTGGAAATTAAATGAGCTTGTGCGCCATTCTTCTCGATGAGATTCCATTTCAAAAAGATCTTCTCTCCTATTTTACATCCCTTCGCATAAGTTTCACTAACTTATTTAAGCAGCTCCGACATGTTGTGTTTCCCAATAAAGAACGCAATTGATCAAGTCGATTTGCGTGTCACGATTTGAAGAGAGGAATGGACATCGATATTGAGGTGAATCGATGAAAAAGATTGGATTCATTGGTGCGGGGAATATGGCCGAGGCGTTAATGAAGGGAATCATCTCGGTCGGTTTTGCAAAGGAAGAGGAGATCATAGCGAGTGAGATTATTCCTGAAAGAAGGGAATATATTTCCAAATCAATAGGCATTCAGACAACGGACAACAACATAGAAGTTGCGAAAGTATCGGAGATCGTCGTTCTTGCTGTCAAGCCCAACGTCGTTGGCATGGTCCTTGAAGAATTGAGGCCCTACCTCACAGCGGAAAAACTAATCATCTCTATCGCTGCAGGTGTTCGCATCAATTTCATCGAATCGAGACTGAACCCTGGTGTGAGGGTCATCAGGGTCATGCCCAATCACGCTTGTCTCGTTGGTGCGTCAGCCTCGGGCTACGCGCTGGGAAAGTATGCGAAAGAGAAAGACAAAGAAATCGTCCAGAGGATCCTAGAGTCCGTTGGCATTGCATTCTGCCTAGATGAGAAACTCATTGACGCAGTAACTGGTCTGAGTGGGAGCGGCCCCGCCTTCGTTTACTTGGTCATTGAGGCGCTTGCGGATGGCGGTGTGAGAGCGGGACTCCCAAGGGATGTCGCACTCGCGCTCGCCGCACAAACAGTCTACGGCTCGGCAAAGGCTGTCCTCGTAACAAAAAAGCACCCGGGGGAGCTCAAAGACCAGGTCGCGTCACCAGCGGGTACGACGATTGAGGGATTGGCCATACTGGAGTCTGCCGGCGTCAGAGGGGCTCTGATCGAGGCTGTATACGCCGCCGCACTGAGGTCGATGGAGCTCGGTGAAAAACAATAAGAAAATCAGGCGACATGCCCACCGGCAAAGGCCTCACTAGACCTTTTTCTTTTTTAGGAAACCGATGAGTGCCCGCGGAATACTCTTGAAAACCCCCTTCGTATCCCATTCTAAGTCTCTCTTCTTACAGATCGTTGACTCCATAAGTTTATCTGCCTTCTCTTTAATTGTTTGAAGTCGAAGAGTCCTTTCCTTGGGATCGTCCACCAATACTGCCGAATCGATTTCCTTCACCATCCATTTAGCGAGGCGAATACGCTCCGACAGAAATTCATAGTCTTCCGATGACATCAGGCCTTCCTCAAACCGCACTTTGTTAAGCCGGTCCGCCGCCTCATACGAAGTCCCAACAATCTCATCCCTTGTCATCCATTTTGTTTCATACGAGAGGACGTACTTCCAGCTAGCATTGAGCAGCCTCGAGCGATGCTCCTCAAGCGTCCTGGCAAAAACCCTGTAACCGTATGCCTCAGGGGCCTCGAACGCGCGGCTACCAGGGTCAAGGAAGGGGGCGAGTGGCGATATGTAGAAAAACAATTTCTCCCTTTGATTGAGCTTCTCATAGAGGTGGCGCGCGTAATCGGATGTTTCGATCGCTGACTTAGCTGTCTGATTAGGGAGGCCGATCATGAAAAACATATCGAACCGGCTGCATCCATGACTTAATGCATTTGCAACAGTAGACTCAATAGACGCATTGTCGAACTTTCTGCCGAGTACGAATCTGACATCCTCCTCATGGGAGTCTGGGGAGAATTGAACCGAGTACTCCTCTAATGCCTCAGACGCCATGCGGAAGAATTCTCTATCGGCGGGTGTAAATATCTCAAGGACGAGGTGGTTCTCAACACCGAGCTCTTTCACCTCATCAAAGAATCTCCTCGCGTAGTCCTTTCCACCCTGACGGAGGTCCCCAACGACGAAAATCGGAGAGTCAAAATGACATCCGATATTATATACATCAGCAGCAAGCCTCTCTGGTGTCCTGAATGCTGGTCTCGGTCTGCCGAGAAATGTCCTCATCGCGGTGCACGATCCACCGCATACGGCGCAGTCCATCGTGCAACCCCTAACCGAAAAAACTGCAGTCAGGGGATACCTGTCCCAGTCCCTGAACGGCTTGAACCCCTCAAGATCGCGGTACCTTATCACGGATTTGATCATCCAACCGTAATCCACATCGAGAAAATCGATGTCCGCAGGCACGAAGGATAGCGGGTTCTCAAAGGCTCTCCCGTCTTTTTTCCAAGTCAAATTAGGGACCTCGGCAAAATCGCCACCTTTTTCAATCGTTTCAATGAGAGATGCGACGGGTATTTCAGTCGAGTCGCCGCGCAGAACCATGTCTACCTGAGGGTAATTGATCAACTCTCTGTGAAAATAAGTCGATGAAAAACCACCAAAAATGACTTTGGAATCTGGATGATGTTCTTTGATGATTTTCGCGACTTCTAGAGAGCCATGCGCATGTGGAAGCCAGTGAAGGTCTATACCGTATGCGGTCGAGGAGAGGTTCTTGATAAATGATTCGACGTCAAAATTCTTATCGTGGAGCATCAGAGATGCGAGATTGACGATCCTCACCCTGTATCCCTGTTTATGCAGATATGAGGCGATCGTAACAAAACCGAAGGGATACATCTCAAAGACAGGCGTCGAGGGAATGAGGTCGCTGATCGGGCCATAAAAGATCGTTTCCTTTCTGAAGTCATAGACGCTTGGCGCATGGACGAGAATGAGATCTTCTTTCGCCAGGTGATGCCCTCCTCTTAGTCGGTTGCCCGAGTGAGGAAGGAATACATAAAATCTTCATCTACCGAATCGTCTCTGTCTGAGCTGATAAGACCTGATCGCCCTCAAGAAATCAATTTTCCTGAACCCCGGCCAGTACACATCCGTGAAATAAAGCTCGGAATAAGCAAGCTGCCAGAGTAAGAAGTTCGATACTCTTTCTTCTCCAGATGTGCGCAGAATGAGATCGGGGTCCGGGAAGTCAGCTGTGTAGAGAAAATTCGAGAAGACCTTCTCATCGATCTCCTCCACACTCAACTCCCCCTGTTTGACCTTCTCGGCGATCTGCTTGATAGCCTGTATGATCTCTTGCCTACTACCGTAGGCGACAGCAATGTTGTAGAAGTACTGATCATAATCAGCAGTGCGCCGTTCTGCGTATTCGATTGCCCTCCTCACCCTCTCTGGAAGGAGCTCGCGCTGCCCTAGGACTCTGACCTTTATCTTATGCTTGTGGATTCTTTCATCATCGCCGAGCTTGAGAAAGTTTTCTTCAAAAAGATTCATAAGATAGTCCACTTCGTCCTTATCCCTCTGCAAGTTCTCAGTAGAAAAGGCATAGACGGTAAGGATCCTGATACCGAGTTCGAGGCACCATTCCATTACTTCTTCCAGCTTGTCCTTTCCTTTGATATGCCCTTCATTTGGATGGAGGCCAAATTCCCTCGCAAACCGCCTGTTACCATCCATGATGATCGCGACGTGGCGTGGAATCTCGTTCTCAAGCACCTCTTTTAACAACTTCTTCTCGTATGCCTGGTACGCCGTGTTAGAAATCAGTTTCGATATTTCTTCTCTGATTGCCATGCCCCCCGAGGGATAACCTTTTGTCGGGACAATTTTGATTATTCTGATTAAATTGGCACGATATTTAAATTATTTCTCAATCCGGTTTCCTCTCAAAGTCCTCTGGTAATGATGAAGAGATTATGCCGAGGTCGAAACACCCGATGCCAGCCACCGCGCCGATCGACCCCCGCTTCCCGGTGATCTCAACGAGAGAAACACCATTTTTCTCGGCAACTTCCCTTGCACGGTCGACCGTCAGAATATTCTTTTTCGCTTCGAGTCCGTACCTCACAAGCTCATCAGGGATTTTCAACCCACGAAAGATGGCGAGAGTGGTGTTCTTTGAATAGGTATTTTCTTTGACGTATTTGATCACATATTCGGTCAGTTCATCTGCTTTCCTCTCTTCGACTGCGAAAGAAACGCCCACTGAAACGCAGTTGGTTGTCTTGTCTGGTACGTTCGGATTCAGCTGAATGATCTTGTGCTCGAGAAAATGGCCGATCGGAGAGGAATTCGCCATCTTCAACATCATCGCCCAGGACGCCCCTTTCTCTTTTGTATCAGTGTCATCGACTGCATAGATCATCCGGATCATCTTTGGTGTTGTGATCGTCACCTCAATCCTATGCGCCCCGCCGATCTTTATATCATCAGGGTATTCCGTTTCAATTGTCCCAGATGCTTGCGGGAGGCAAGCTCCGATACCTATACTCGCTCCTGCAAGCCCGACCCATGTCGTTTTTACACAGTCCCCCTCGACCTTGAGCGCCTTGAGTCCTTGCCCCCCCAGGTCTTTTGATGCGGGCCCGAATTTCACCTCCCGCTCGCCGATGACCGCATCCATAATGAGGGTCGTACCTTCAACTCTGGCATCCGTGATCACCCCGCCAGCCCGTTTCCTATTAACGGCGTCCCATTCTACTGGTCCTTTTGCGATACATTCATCGATGATCCTCGCGATCCCGTTTTCCTCATCAACTATTGTGATGAACTTCCTGCAAAACAATTTCCCGAAACGCTCAATAACCTCTTCTGGCCTAAGCACCTTCGACATCAACGGCGCCCCCAGGTCTTCGGCGAATTAAATGGGTGCATCCTCATTCCAATAGTTATCCCTTTCGTGGAGATCCCTGATGTACCTACATGGCAAATCCGAGATATCTACAACTCTATATTGATCTGTAGATCTATCCTGGTATAATAAAAACCGCCCCTTAACGCCGAGAACTCTCCCGATGTGAATACCAGATGGTTGAATTGGTTCGAGAGGTGAGTCGAGATAACGTTCAATCGGATAAAGATCGAGGAAGAGAACTTCGCTATCGACGACCTGAAACTCTTTAGAGAGACGATCCCTGATAGAGAGTAGCATCTCCTCAGCCTCAGCTCTCCTCAGGGGGGTCATGAAACACTTTGAATTGACTTCAGGCCCTGTCAGTTGTGGAAGATTGAGTATCTTCGCGATTCTTCGCTCGAGCTTGCGTGCGTCCGACCGACCATCACATTTTATGAGCTGCAAGATCGCATCGGCGCCCTGCTCGATCCCACGAGTCCTTAATCTCGACAAACCAGTCATTCCGATCTTAATCGTGTCGTGAATCACTGCAGCATACACAACATGATGTTTGCTGCAGAATTCGCAGGAACAGAGTTCACCGTTGCATTTAGGCTCAAATATGCACTCCTGATATGGGATCCAAGACGATGCGCATTGAGGGCACTGACTGAAACGTGTCACTCGCGCAGAAGTGGGACACGGGACATATTCCGATCCCTTGAAGTGCCCGACGCAGTACTTTTCAGGGCTGGAAAAGAAGGCTAGTTCCTTGATTTCAATTTCCTTTACCTTCTGTTGCCCGATGTCATAAAGCTGGAGATACGGGACGAAATCGTTCCAGTAGAATGAGAGGACGTGATAAGTCCGAAATGAGTCGTATGAGCGGGAGAGTAGCTTATCTGCAGTGATGAACATCATTGGAATACTACTAACTGATGAGCTAATTGTATTTATCGGAAAGTTTTACAAAAAGAGATAAGGCGCGTCCGATTATTCTCTCACTTCTTCCGTCGATTCAGCACGCTTCAAATAGCAAGCTGGTACTTCTTCCACGAGGAAAACCGTTTTCCCGGCTCTCTGGATAACAATCCCATCCTCAACCGCCTTTTTCGCGTCTATTTCGAGTATAACAGGCGAATCAGTTCTCACAGAGCCGGCGATGACAGCGTCCTTGTACGTCTTTGATAGATGAACGAGTTTTCGATCCGATGGCTTCAACCCCGTCTCCAAGATTATGTCCGCCTCTTCTGGCGTGGTCGGGTAATAGAGTTTTTCAGGCGTATTATCCGTCGGTAGTTTCAGATCCAGTTCGATAGTGTGACCGTACGTTGCACGGATCATATCATTGCTCACCTCGTAACGGCCCTTTGGATCTGTTTCAATGATTGCTATTATATGGTACGGCCGGATCCAGTGATATCTCCTTTGTTGTGTCCTCAGTGCGTTAACAAAGTCCTTGAGGCTGACAAATCCTTGAGAGTCCATTTTAAGTCCGAACTTTTCTGGAAAGTGGCGGAGAACACCTGCCATCGTCCTCCCGATCTGATCCAACTCCTTTTCATTCATCAGAAATCGACCCTTTTCACCGCAGATCGGGCAGGCTTCGCCTCGGAAGTAACCGTGTGATTTGCATTCCCTTAGCATTTCGGATGATGAATCCGATATGATTGCTTAAGTTTTTTCCTGAAAAAAATGAGATGTTCCGATTTGCGCCAGGTAGGCGATCTAATTAAAGTCAGTATGACCGATCGATTTTTTCGATTTCAAAAACGGTAATCGTAATTTCACCGGGTTTTATCAGACTCCTCGTCACCGTACCGAGAATTCTGACGCGGTCTCCGATCTCAATTTTATCGGCTGGGGCGAAAAGAGCCATTGCAGTCACACTGTTGCCGCCATCTGAAATCAGATATCTCGGTCTCGAGAGCCATAGTAGACTCCGGCGCTCTACCGATCCCTCGGTGGTGACCACGTTTCCGACGTCTGCGAGCGAGAGGTCCCGAATCCTTTTCCTGATCGCCCCATCTCGATATTCTTCTGCCAGTTTTTTGAACGCCGACCTGTTCATCTTACTCATCATCAACGGGATCAAGTAAAGGATGATGACCATGAAAAGACCGAGCAAAAGAAACGATAGGTCCTGGGTCGCGATAAAGACCCAGAGGACCAGTGCCGCCCAAAAGGCGACAACCAGGAGTGCCAATTTCGATACGCTTGTCATTTGTTCATTTCCTCTTTCCTCGCCTGAGCACCTGGAACTTCGGATGGACAGACCGTTGGCAGTTCACTACGGAATGCATAGAAGTACACGACGCCAACGAAAAGGAATCCACCGATGATGTTACCGATCGTCGCGGGTATCAGATTCCAGATAAGGAAGTCGCTGACTGTAATTCCTCCGTAATGTGCTAGCAGTGTGTTCGCCGGCAGCGAATACTCAGGGTGCATCGCTAGCGCCATCATGCCGGCGGGAATGAAGTACATGTTAGCAACACAGTGCTCAAATCCGCTCGCAACGAATGCCATGATCGGGAACCAAATTCCGAAGAATTTTCCGATCATCTCCTTTGATGAAAGCGCAAGCAGAATTGCGACATTGACGAGTAGATTACACGCAATGGCGTTCATGAACACAGACGTCATCCCCATTAGCCCACCGGCAGCCTTATATGTGAGCGTCTTTGCAGCAGCGATGTTGATCGCATTAACACCAAATGCATTCAGATAGAAGCCACTTTCAGAAACCGCATTGCCAGAAACAGCAGAAATGTCACCAGTTTGCAATGGCCCTACGGCCATGAGGAACGCCCAAAACAGTGAACCAATGAAGTTTCCAATGTAAACGAAAACCCACACATAAAAAACGCGCTTCCATGTGACAAGCTTCATCATCGCCGCCATCGGCACAAGCATGGCATCGCCTGTGAAGAGCTCCATACCTGTCAATACAATGGCAATGAGACCTACCGGGAAAACAGCGCCAGCAACCAATTTTCCTATCCCAGCGCCCAGATAATTCGCAACACCAGTTGAACAGACAGTAGCAAGAGCAGCACCAACGGCAATGTAGAGACCGGCCATAAATCCACGAAGAAGCAAATTGCCGGGCGACAGTTTGGATTTGTAAACACCTGCTTTGCCTGCTAGATCTACGATATCACATGGTCTATTCGTCATTGATATCACTCCACTAGACGGTTTCTACGTTTCAGGCCAATGTTTTCTCTGCGGACAAAACGGTGTTTTTCATCAACATGACGATCGTCATCGGGCCTACGCCACCGGGCACAGGCGTAATGGCAGATGCCTTTTCCTTCACAGCCTCGAAATCGACGTCGCCTACCAATTTATACCCTTTCTTTGAGCTTGGATCCTCAACCCTGTTGACGCCGACATCGATAACGACGGCACCCTCCTTAACCATATCCGCCTTGATGAACTCTGGGACGCCCATAGCCGCAATGAGAATATCTCCCATCCTCGTCACCGAGGGAAGATCCTTTGTCCTCGAGTGACAAACTGTAACTGTTGCATTTGCGCCCTTCTTTTTCTGCATCAGTATCGCGGCAACAGGTTTCCCAACGATATTGCTTCTCCCGACGACTACGACATGTTTCCCCTCAGGACTATTGCCGCTCCTTATCAAAAGTTCCTGAATCCCATGAGGCGTACATGGCAAAAATCCAGGATCACCGATCAGCATTCGTCCTACATTGACGGGATGAAATCCATCAACATCCTTCTCAGGATCGATACGGTTGAGAACCTTTGTCTCGTTTATGTGATCGGGAAGGGGCAACTGAACAAGGATCCCATGGATTTTCGGATTTGCGTTCAAATCGTCGATGAGCTTAAGAAGCGCATCCTCAGGATAATTGGCAGGGAGCCTTATTGTCTCTGAATAAAGACCGAGCTCTTCACATGCCTTCCCTTTCATTCTTACGTAAACCTGAGAAGCTGGATCCTCTCCAACGAGAATAACAGCAAGCCCAGGAGTGACACCTTTTGACTTAAGGTCGGCGATTTTCGCCTTCAGTTCCTCACGGATCTGTGCAGCAATTTCATTACCATCAATCAGCCGGGCAACCATCGTTACCACCTTATTCCTTGCCATAACGGTGGCAGCTTATTTAATTCTTTGTTGGCATGAAGAGGTTTCTCTGGATAATAATCCCAAATTTCGAGGCCGGATTGATATTCTGTTCTCGGAATTGTTTTATATTTTCTTCGGTATTCCTCTTTAAATTCAAGTCCTAGACAAAAGCGATTGGGAGGAAGTTTTACATGAAGAGTGATTTGGAAATAGCCCAAGAGGCAACATTAGAGCCGATTCTCGACATTGCAGCGAAGATCGACCTTACACCAGATGATTTGGAATTGTATGGCAAGTACGTCGCGAAGGTCCACTTGGACGTGCGGGAGAAATTTGCTGACAGACCGCAGGGGATGTACATCGATGTCACAGCAATAACGCCTACTCCGTTGGGTGAGGGCAAGACAACAACGACAATTGGCCTTGTGCAAGCCCTTGGATCTGAGCTGAAGAAGAAAGTCGTTGCTTGTATCAGGCAACCGAGCATGGGACCGACCTTCAATATCAAAGGTGGCGCGGCTGGAGGAGGTTACAGCCAGGTTGTTCCAATGGAAAATTTCAACCTCCACCTCACCGGCGACATACACGCGATCTCAATTGCACACAACCTCATCGCTGCAGCGATCGACAGCAGGATGTATCACGAGAGCGTGCTGACGGATGAACAATTGCAGAAGCGTGGGCTCGAGCGAATTGATATTGACCCTGAAACGATCATGTGGAACCGTGTTGTCGATGTCTGCGATCGAAGCCTGAGGGAGATACAAATCGGCCTCAACGATGCGAAGAAAGAAGATGGTACGCCGAGTCCCGTTTTCCCAAGAAAGACGGGTTACGATATCAGTGTTGCAAGTGAGCTGATGGCAATCCTAGCACTGACGACTGGACTAAAGGACATGAGGGAAAGGATAGGCCGCGTCGTCGTTGCAATGGATAAGAAGGGGCGACCGGTTACACTTGAGAGGCTCAAGGTCGCTGGTGCCGCAACTGTTCTCCTGAAAGATGCCCTTATGCCGAACCTTATGCAGACACTTGAAGGGCAGCCAGCATTCGTTCACGCCGGTCCATTCGCGAACATCGCCCACGGAAATAACAGCATCGTCGCCGACCAAATCGCCCTTAAGTGTGCAGATTATGTCGTCACAGAGAGCGGGTTTGGTGCCGACATTGGTATGGAGAAATTCTTCGACATCAAGTGCAGGTATAGCGGGTTGATTCCGAACTGTGTTGTGATCGTCGCAACGATACGAGCCCTCAAGATGCATGGAGGCGGTCCGAAGGTCAAACCCGGCCTGCCACTCGACAAGGCGTACACGACAGAGAACCTCGATCTGCTGGAGAAGGGCCTCGGAAACCTTGGGGTACACATCAAAAATGCGAGGCTGTTCGGGATCCCTGTTGTGGTAGCCGTCAACGCATTTGAGACAGACACAGATGCGGAGATTGAACTCGTCCGCAAGTACGCGATACAGGCTGGGGCGGAGGACGCAGCGAAGTGCACGCACTGGGCAGAAGGTGGAAAGGGAGCGAGGAAATTGGCTGAATTGGTCGTCGAGGCTTGCAAGAAACCGTCGAAATTCAAGTTCCTCTACCCGCTCGAATGGTCGATTAAGGAAAAGATTGAGTGCATTGCCAAGAACATCTACGGAGCTGATGGCGTCACGTACACACCACTCGCCGAGAAACAGATCAAAGCGTTCGAAGATGCGGGTTATGGAAATCTACCGATTTGCATGGCAAAGACACACTTGAGCTTGAGCCATGATCCAGACCTCAAGGGCGTGCCAAAGGGATTTGTACTGCCGATTAGGGAGGTCAGGGCGAGTGTCGGTGCTGGCTTCATCTACCCGCTCGTAGGAAAGATGAGCACAATGCCCGGCCTGGCGAGCAGACCCGCATTCATGGACATCGATATTGATGAAAAGGGCAGGATCAAGGGTCTCTTCTGAGAAATCAAAACAATTCTGTCCGGCACGGCCGGACATACATTTCCTTTTTTTAATGATATAAAAAAGGATTGAACGACTGTAGTACAAAACTAAATTCAGACGGCTTTCGTGAGTTTTGAGGCCACTAGAGAGCCGATCACCGCCAAATCTTCAGTCGGGAGAATTGACGCTGCAATCCTATCAAACAATATATTTGCTGAACTCGGGATTTCCTCATCGCCCTTCCAGACAACGACAGTGACTGGAAGCTTAGCAAACACATCGACCCTCACACCAGTACTCCCCATTTTAATTCTCTTCGCGCCAATTCTTTCCGCGGCAGTGAGAAGCATTTCTGGCTCATTCCCAAATTTCCTCACTAATGGATCGATTGCCCTTGACTTGAAGGCAGCATAGTATAGATCTCCTCCAGGTATTTCTCTGAAAGTAATGATCTCACCAGTCGGATGGAGTTCAGAACATCCGCGTAAATAATGAAGAATTAAAATTGAAAGAAAGGGTTCGAGCGGTTTCTGATCCTGCTCAATGATCCTCCGACGCAGATCGACTGTGCATTCCTTGTCGAAAAATCGAACGGTAATAATACGCTCAGAGGTTTTGCTGACCGAGTGCTCTGCCAACTCGATTATGTCTCTTTCAAGAATGTCATCCCACGCTTTTTGGAGCGCCCCCTCGTAAGTTATTCTCTCAAGGCCTGGATAATCACGCTTCATCTTGATCAGTCGCCCGCCTTCCCAAGAAGGTACTCCTCAACGGTACAGAACTCTATACCTAGATCGATCGCCGTCTTTAATATGGATCGCAGCGAGGAAACGTTCTCTGCAATTTTCTCCTCAGGCAATACCCCAAAATCATAGCTCTCGATGAGATGCCAGCTGTGGGTCGCCAGAACGAATAGACCAGCTGAAAATCGGGAGATGAAATGTTCATAGTCAGAAACTTTCCTCTGCCCTTCGTGCAGTGGCCAGAGGTATGAGACGATCTTCTTTCCTGCGCGATCGACGCCTGATGCGATCGGTGCCTCGATCAAAGCGCCATAGATTCGATATGGATAAATTTCACCGTGGTCGAGTCGTTTGATAATCGATGAATCATACATAAACCCCTTCTGCGCGAGTACTGCCAATATTCGGTTATCGATATGCAAATATGGTGCGCGGAAACCCACTGGCTTTCTGTTGAAGACCTCCTTGATTGTCGCCACGCTGTCGTCCAGGATCGAGCTTACCTGTTCGTCCGACAACCTAACCCCGCTCTGCTCACCAGTGAGGTCTTCGTGTCTGCATCCGTGACACGCGATCTCATGGGGCTTCAGAAGTTCCTTGATATTCATCCTCTCGGCGATTTTCTTGGCGGTTTCGGCTTCAACAAAAAAAGTTCCCTTTATTCCCAGATCATTGAGAACCGATACGATTAACTTGAGCCCCTTCGCAGCTGATTCGAATCTAGGAGCTGTATCGCCATCTCTCGCCCGCGAGACGCCCTCGACCCTACCGCGTTCTGGGAGATTGACATCCCGGTCAACATCGATCGTGATTGTCGCGCAGCCCATAGTCGTGATATGGTAAACAGAGAAATAATTGTTATCTCAATTCTTAAAACTCATCATTTCGGAGGATTCTTTCGCCATTCGGTTCAATGTGTACCTGATTATTTTTGCTCAAATCGTTGCTGTGCAGTGTCACGAGAATTAGAGCTGCTATGCGACTATCATTGGGGAAGTAGATTTCTGCAAGGAAGTTGAAGGTTTCATAGACAAACCAAATAATGCCTATTTCCCCAGGGTGGTATTTTTTAAATCCAGTAACTTTTTCCTCCCTGATTCAGCATTTCTCTTTTCCACTTCTCAATTTATATATACTTTTCACGAAATCTCGGAAGGCAGTGATCTTCATGGTCACATTCCAGACTCCAGATTACCATATTGTAAGTCGCCGAGCGCTAGCGGGTCCATTTCAATATGATTCTTTGTTGATGGAGGGGTACGGGGGATGAGAATTTGGCTCAGGTGCTTGTAATAGGTGGTGGGACGGCAGGCATCGCGTCTGCACTCAGTCTCGCGCAGCGCGGTATATTTGTTACAATTGTCGAGAAGGATTCGAGTATTGGTGGAAGGGCATCGGAACTGTGCTGCAAGGGTGAGATCCAGTGCGTTAAGTGTGACGTCTGCCTCTCCCTTGATCGCCTATACGAAGTCGCTCAGTCTAGATATATCCGGGTTTTGACCAACTCAGAGGTTGCGAGGGTAAGCGGGAAACCTGGCTCATACAGAGTCACTGTAGTCAGAAAGAAGCAGTTCGTCAGGGAAGACGCGTGCATAGCATGTGGGAAGTGTAAGGATGTATGTCCAGTTGCTGGAAGCGCGATCAAACCACGATTCAACAGAAGCGTTCCGATGACATATTGGATCGACAAAGACAAATGCATAAGAATGAAAGGAGAGTCATGTGAAAAATGCTCGGAGATCTGTCCAACTGGTGCGATTGATTTCCAGGCGAAGGTGTCGAAAAGATACCTCAACGTCGCCGCGATCATCGTAGCAAACGGCTTTGCACCATATGAAGCGTCTAAAGACCGAAGACTACGGTACGGCGAGATAAAAAATGTACTCACTTCCCTCGAAATAGAGAAGATGCTAAACGATACTGGTAAGCTATGTGTACCATCCACTGGAGCTACATTTAAGAAAATTGGAATTATCCAGTGCGTTGGTTCACGCGATGAGAGAACAGGGGCCGCTTATTGCTCAAAAGTTTGCTGTAAATATTCACTCAAGATCGCTCAACTAATAAAATTGAGATACCCTGAAAGCGAGGTGTCATTTTTCTTCATGGATTGGAGACCGTACGATCTAGTCGACAATGAGCTTCTCGAGTGGGCGAGGAAGAACCAGGGAGTCAAGATTGTGAGGTCTAGGCCAGCTGAGATAATGGAATCAGAAAATGGAAAACCAGTTGTGAGATATGTAACACTCACGGAGGACAAGATTGAGGAGGAAGAATTCGACCTCGTGATGCTTTCGATCGGAATTCAGCCACATTCCGATACCCAGAAGCTGTCAGCAGTCCTAGGGATCGAACTGACGCCATCGGGATTCGTGTATACCGAGGATGCGCATAAGGGGATTTTCGCTGCTGGTTGCTGCACAGGGCCAAAGGACATTGAGGAGAGCTTCATGGAGGGTGTCGCTACTGCAAATCGTGTCGCAGCCTTCATCGGGGGGTCAAAATGAGTGAGAATGTCTCATTTGGCAAAGGAGACGAGATGATCGCACTCGTCACCGCAACAAGATCTTCTAGGCCTCATCGCGATCTTCACATCAAAGACCGGATCGAAGTGGATGATAGGGTCGCTGTGTTTCTCTGTAGATGCGGTGGCGCAGTTAGCGAGAAGATCGATGTCGATTTGATCGCAAGAGAGATTTCCGAAAAGGATGGAAGGACAGTCGCCTACGCGCTTGATTTTGCATGCTCCTCAAAGGGGAGGGGGGAGATCAAGAGGATTTTGCGAGAGTTTGGAGTCGGAAGGTTTGTCATTGGTGGATGTTCCCCAAAGACCCACGAGTTGGTTTTCCGGGATCTTGCGATTGAAGCGGGAATCAACCCATTTATGTTTGAGATCGCCAACATCAGGGAGCAGTGCGCCTTCGTACATCGAAAGGAAGATGCGGCACATAAGGCGAAGGCACTTATAGCCGCAGCGATTGCAAAGTGCAGACTTCTCGTCCCGTCGCCATACACCAGGTTGGAAGTTGCTAGTCGAAAAGTCCTTGTCATTGGAAATGGGATCACTGCGATTGAAGCAGCCACAAGAATCGTGGAAGAAGGCATAGAAGTGGCGATTGCCAACCCAGAAGATGCATTTTCTCTCGAGAAATCTGGGATGATATGCGGTGGAGATCTCATTGAGAGCATAGAGGCGCGATTACAACGACTCAGGACGAATCCTTTTGTAAAGATCTTCATGAACGCAGAAATTGTCGACTTTTCCGGACATGTTGGTCAATTCCGAGCACTCGTTTCAACGGGGACCGAGGAAATGGACATCGAATGCGGTGCTGTAGTTCTAGCAATGGACTCAATCAAAAAGGAGAATTCGGATGCGGATCTCAGAGAGAAGGGAGTGATTCCGCTAAATCTTTTTGAAGAGAGTGAGAGAGCAAGAACGGATCAGCGAAGAATTGTGATCCTACTAACACAGAACGAAGACACCGGTTCCTGCAGATCTAACAGGGATGCGGACGTCTTTGAAATGGCAACGCGCATCAGGCAACTCAACCCAAAGACAGAAATCACAATCATATGCAGGGATGTGCGGACCTACGGAATGCATGAACTTGTTTACAAGAAGGCCCAAGAACAAGGTATTAGGGTGATCCGGACTGAGACAGAAGTGCGCGTCGAGAAGGATACGGGACTTAGCGTCATCGTCGATGATGCTAGCTCTGGTTTAACGCTGAGAATTCCGGCAGATGTTGTCTTCGGAGAAGTCCCTAGAACAGCTGGTGGTACTGCAACAATCGCTCGCACTCTGAGAATACCACTAACGGAGGGCGGGTTTTTCAGGAAGACGCAGGTTAAACTAAAACCAGCTGCGACGATCCGGGAAGGTATTTTTCTCTGTGGCAGCGCTGCCGAGTACGCCCCTGCCCTCGAATTTCTGCTTGACGCCAAAGCCGCTGCGTCGCGTGCCGCGGCACTTGTCAAATCTAGGTACATTGAAATCGGTGGCGTGGTTGCCGAGGTCACCCCCGAAAAGTGTTCTGCCTGTTTGACCTGCGTGAGAAGTTGCCCGTATGAGGCACCGTTCATCGGAGAGGCTGGTAAGGCCGAAATTGAAATAGAGAAATGCCGGGGATGCGGGATTTGTGTTGGGATTTGTCCGAGCAAGGCAATCGAGATGTATTTCTATTCTGACCCTCAACTGACCACACAGGTGAGATCCGCCATCAGGGGGTTTTGAAATGAGCTCGCAGATGAAGATCGTCGGATTCTGTTGCAATTACTGTGGTTATGCATCAGCTGATCTCGCTGGACTAAATCACATGGAGTATTCACCTGATGTGATGATTATCAGATTACCGTGCTCTGGGAGAGTCGATGTTCTACACATCCTCAGAGCTTTTAGAGAGGGGGCTGACGCAGTATTCGTCGCTGGGTGTCTCGAGGGGAACTGCAATTACGAATATGGGAATATAGAGGCAAAGAAGAGAGTCGAATACGCAAGAAGAATACTATCAGAAATCGGGATAGAGGGGGAACGCGTCGAAATGTTCAATGTCGCATCAAATATGGCCTGGAAGTTTAAAGAAATTGTCGATGAGATGGTCTCAAGGGTTGAAAGGATAGGCCTAAGTCCGTTGAAGAAGGTGACCCCATGATCATCGCTGAACAGAAACCGCTGAAAGAGATCATCAGGAATTTAGAGGGGCATAAGAAGATCCTTGTCGCAGGCTGTAGATCCTGCGTCGCGATCTGCCTTGCAGGTGGGGAAAAAGAAGTTGGCATTGTTGCGGAGTCGCTGAAACTCTATTCTGATATGCACGGTCGCATTTGGGAAGTTGACGAAATTACCGTCGAGCGGCAATGCGAAAAGGAATGGGTTAAGGAGATCAAGAAAATCGTTCTGGGGAAGGACGCTATCCTTTCAATGGCCTGTGGCGTAGGCGCTCAGGTCATGCAGGAGACTTACCCAGACATCAGGGTGGTTCCTGGCCTAAACACCTCGAACATGGGTGCTCCCGAAGAACAAGGGGTATGGCGCGAGAAATGCGCGGGGTGTGGGGACTGCGTGCTCCATCTTACTGGTGGTATCTGCCCCATTGCCAGATGTTCGAAGAGCCTCCTCAACGGGCCGTGCGGTGGGTCGCAAAATGGGAGGTGCGAGGTTAACCCTGAGACGACACCATGCGCCTGGGACCAGATATACCATAGCCTCAAGAAACTCGGAAAACTCGAGCTGATGGAGGAGATAATTCCGCCTAAAAATTGGATCACAAGCCACAGCGGCGGACCGCGAAGGATCGTTAAACAGGAGGCGATACTCACCTCCGAGGAGAAAGCGGTGAAGGGGGGCATGGAATGAAAGCAGGAAGTAATCTCGAAAAGGTTCTCGAAGCTGGACATTTTGCAGTGACAGCAGAGATAGGCCCTCCGAAATCTGCGAACCCAGAGGTCGTGAGACATCACGCGCGCATGCTCAAGGGCTACGCAGACGCGTTCAATCTGACAGACAACCAGACGGCGATCGTTCGTCTTTCGAGCCTCGCATCAGCTGTGATTTGTCTCCAGGAAGGTGTCGAACCGGTCATGCAGATGACATGCCGTGACAAGAATAGAATCGCGCTACAGTCTGATCTTCTCGGCGCCTCGGCGCTTGGGATCAAGAATGTACTGTGCCTGACTGGGGACCACCAGACATTCGGCAACGAGAAGGGGGCGAAAAACGTCTACGACATCGATTCGATACAAGAGCTCCTGATTTTCAGGAAGATGCGGGACGAAAAGAGAATCTGCGGGGGAGAGGAACTCGAGGAGGCACCAAAAGTCTTTCTCGGCGCTGCCGAGAACCCGTTTGCCGACCCATTTGAATTCCGAGTCATAAGGCTTGCCAAGAAAGTCAATGCCGGTGCTGACTTCATCCAGACCCAGGCTATCTACGACATGGAGCGGTTTGAGAAATGGATGGAAGGCGTCAGGGAGAGGGGTCTAGATAAGAGAGTACACATTCTCGCAGGCGTCATCCCGCTCAAATCAGTAGGTGCGGCAAGATACATGAAAAACAAGGTTTCAGGGATGATCGTTCCCGATAGCATTATCGACAGAATGAAAAGGGCGAAGGATCCAAAAGCTGAAGGTGTCAAGATTTGCATCGAACAAATCGAATACCTGAAAACGGTTAAGGGGGTTCACGGCGTACATATCATGGCGATCGCTTGGGAAGAGATCGTACCTGAAATCGTTAGGCAGGCTGGACTTTACCCGAGGCCTACGGTCTGATCTGAAAACCAATGTTTCTCTGGTCTGAGAGGTAGGATCTTACCTGCAAGGGATCATGATCAAATTTTCTGGTCATATACATAAGTCGGTAGCACGCCGTCATTGAAATGTTACCGACTCCCCGATTTCTATTCCTACTGTTAGGTTATAGCGCTTGCTAATTCCGTCTGTATGCAGATTTGCTTACGAGA
This sequence comes from Methanomassiliicoccales archaeon, assembly GCA_029907465.1. Classification (NCBI taxonomy): domain Archaea; kingdom Methanobacteriati; phylum Thermoplasmatota; class Thermoplasmata; order Methanomassiliicoccales; species Methanomassiliicoccales archaeon. The sequence continues at coordinate 8,239 of JARYLV010000017.1, read as the reverse complement.
TATGCCCACTGGCTGTTTGCTCGATGCCGTCACTCAGGCCCTGAGGAAATCGTCACAATACAGCCGCTGATTCAACAGGATCTCCCCAGCTTTAACGATCTTCATGAGCTCCTCGTCCAGAGGATCGCATATCGCGGCTGTCAAACCGGCTCCCATGAGCATGGCGAGGTAGGTTCTATTTAGGAGGCTCCGCTCCTTCGTCAGGTTTGAGACGTTGCTCAGGCCAACAACTGTCCGTGGCGGAGGCTCGTTCAATGTCTGGAAAATCCGAATCGCTTCGATGACTTTCTTACACTGATCCTGCGCAGCGCCGACTGGTAATATGAGCGGGTCGAGGTATATTTTCTCAGGCATAATATCGTATTCCATAGCGGTGGTCATCATGAGCATTGCCATCTCAGCGCGCGACTGCGCGTCGTTGGGGATTCCCCGCTCGTCGAGTGTGAGACAGATGATCTCCGCATCGTATTCCTTGCATAGAGGGAAGAATTTCTCCATGCGCTTGCGCTCCGCCGTCGTCGAGTTCATGATAGGCTTGTTCTTGCAAGCCTTTAGGCCTGCTTCCATCGTCTTAGGTCCAGGTGTGTCAATGCTGAGCGGCACGTCGACAACCTCTTGAACTGTTTTCACGAGCCATTCCATAACAGCTGGCGCGTCTTCCCTCCCAGGTCCCGTATTGATATCGAGAATATGCGCCCCATGCTTGACCTGCGATAATGCAAGTTCCTGAATATAACCCGCATCGCGACGATCGATCGCCTTTGACACAGATGCGAAAAGCCCGTTTATCTTCTCACCGATGATGATCATAGTACTGCCCGGTGGGAGAACCGCTGTTTACAATTTAAATTCTTTTGAAAATTCGGGAAACCATTGAACAGCAAATTCCGAAATGTTGCGGTCCCTTCACTTGATGGTGAGAAACGGGTATCGCCCGCCGTGGTTTACAATTGTATTTATCATTGTGTATGTCATATATCCCCGGCATTCGATGATCACCGAATGCCTGAAACCATGCCGGAGGAGATCATTTGATGAAGGTTGAGAGGGCGCTGATCAGCGTTTCAAATAAAAGTGGAATCGTAGAATTCGCGAGGGGGCTCAAGGAGTTCGACGTCGAAATCATATCGACAGGCGGCACCGCTCGTCTTTTGAAAGAGAACGAAGTCGACGTTGTCGAAATCTCTGAAGTGACGGGATTCCCCGAGATGCTTAGCGGGCGAGTTAAAACACTTCATCCCTTCATCTTCGCAGGTATTCTCGCACGAAGGGATGATCCAGAACACATGAGGCAGCTCCAAGAAAAGGGTATCAAGAAGATCGATATGGTTGTTGTCAACCTCTATCCATTTAAGGAGACCGTTCTGAAACATGGGTCGACTATCGACGAGATCATCGAGAATATCGACATCGGCGGCCCGAGCATGATCAGAGCAGCAGCGAAGAACTTTGATTCCGTCGCTGTCATCACGAATCCGAGAAGGTACAATTATATCCTTGAGGAAATGCGGAAAACGGACGGTGCGATAAGCAAAGAAACACTCAAAGCCCTGATGGTCGAGGCATATAGAACGACGGGCGTTTACGATGCGATGATTTCAAATTATTTTGGGCGAGAATTTGGGCAGGAAGTCTTCCCAGATAATCTCGTGCTTGGATTCGAAAAGGCGCTCGATCTTCGGTACGGGGAGAACCCAAACCAATCAGCCGCCTTCTATGTCGATCCGTTTGCGACTGGTGTCTGCATCTCGCGAGCTGAAAAGCTGCACGGAAAAGAACTATCGTACAACAACATTCTTGATCTCGAAGCGGCGCTCGATATTTTAAGGGATTTCGACAGGCCAACGGTAGCGGTCTTGAAACACACAAACCCATGTGGGATCGCGAGCGCAGATAACATTCATGATGCGTTCGTGGCAGCGTATAATGTGGATCCAGTTGCGGCATTCGGTTGTGTCATCGGCATCAACAGGGAAGTCGACGATGCTACGGCAGAGGAAATCGGAAAGCACTTTGTAGAGGCAGTGATCGCACCGTCATATACACCGGGAGCGCTTTCGATTTTAGAAAAGAAGAAGAATATACGGATCCTGAGGACGAACGCACCAATCACCCCTGACGAAAGACCAGAGTTGAAAATGAAGAAGATCAAAGGCGGATTACTCGCCCAAACTTACGACTATGTCAGGCTCAAGCCAGAAGATCTCAAAGTCGTAACGAAGAGAAAGCCGACTGATTTTGAGTTGAAGTCGATGCTGTTCGCATGGAAAGTCGTCAAACATGTTTGGTCCAACGCCATTGTCCTCGCGAAAGATGAAAGGGTCGTCGGTATCGGTGCTGGTCAGATGAGCAGGGTCGATTCATCGATGATTGCTGCCTTCAAGGCGAAGGAGGATGCAAAAGGGAGCGTCATGGCATCGGATGCCTTCTTCCCCTTCAGGGACGGTGTAGACGAGGCGGCAAAAGCAGGTGTCACCGCCATCATCCAGCCTGGAGGTTCTGTGAGGGACGACGAAGTCATCAAGGCAGCAGATGAGCACGGAATGGCGATGGTCTTCACGGGGATCCGAGTCTTCCGGCATTAGGAACAAATTAATTTCCTCGCGCGCCCTACTCATTTCAGCGATATCATGAGCAACGCGAAGATCGCGGCGATTCTGTACGAAATAGCCGATCTACTTGAGCTCAAGGGCGTCGAGTTCAAACCGAGGGCCTATAGGAAGGCGGCGAGAAACATCGAAACGCTCGGAAAAGACATCACCGAGTACTACAAAGAGGGCAAGCTCGAGGAAATACCAGGCGTCGGAAAGGCGATTGCGAAGAAAATCAGGGAGATCATCGAGACAGGGGAACTCAATTATCTCAAACAGCTAAGGGAGGAACTCCCGGCAGGTTTGCTCCAATTAATGGAAATACCAGAGATTGGTCCTAAGACTGCGATGCGATTGTATAAGGAATTGAAGATCACAAATCTCCACGAGCTGAAGAAGGCTGCCGAGGAGCATCGGATACGAAGGCTGAAAGGGTTTGGTGAAAAATCTGAAGAGAATATACTGAAAGGGATAAGGATCATTGAACAGCGCAGCGGTCGCATGCTGCTCGGCTATGCATATTATTATGGGAAAAAGATTGAGCAATATATCGCTTCAGTCACAAAACTGAGGACAGTAAGCGTTGCGGGGAGTCTCAGACGGATGAAAGAAACGATCGGCGATATCGACATACTTGTTGGAAGCGACAATCCCTCAATGGTCATGGACGTTTTTGTTTCGAACCCTGAAGTCGAGGAGGTCCTTGCGAGGGGCGACACAAGGGGGAGTGTCAGGTTAAAGGATGGCGTCCAGGTTGATATCAGGGTGGTCAGCGTCGATAGTTACGGAGCTGCCCTCCAGTACTTCACTGGATCTAAAGAGCATAACATCGAGCTGAGAAGGCTAGCGATTGAAAAGGGGTATAAGATCAACGAGTACGGCGTTTTCACTAAAGACACGGGCGAGAAAATCGCCGGTAGGAGTGAGGAGGAGGTCTACGGCATTCTCGGACTCGATTATATTCCACCTGAGTTGAGGGAGAACAGGGGCGAAATCCAGGCAGCTGCGGATCATCAGTTACCGCATCTTATTGAAATGGATCATATCCGCGGGGACTTTCACGTTCACACGAATCTAAGTGATGGAAGCGCATCGATCGAAGAGGTCGCTGAAGAATGTAAGCGGCGTGGTTATGAGTACTTCGCAATTACTGATCACTCCGAAACGCTCAAAGTCGCCGGCGGACTGAGTGGGCAAGACCTCATTGAGAGTATGGAAACGGCGAGAAAGATCAATGAGAGGATCGATGGATTCCGCATCCTTACAGGAGCTGAAGTGGAGATTCTGAGTGATGGGAGACTCGATTATCCAGACTCGATCCTGAAGGATCTAGACATCGTCGTTGCCGCTGTCCATTCTGGTTTTAAAATGAGTAAGAAGGAGATGACAGAGAGAATCCTCACCGCGATGGCAAACGATTATGTGACAATCCTCGCCCACCCGACAGGGCGCGTCATCGAGCAGCGTGATCCATATGAAGTTGATCTAGAGAGGATCATCGATGAGGCAAAGGGGAAAGGAGTATGGCTCGAGATCAATGCCCTGCCTGAGCGGCTTGACCTCAATGATGTGAATGCGAAGTGGGCGAAAGAGAATGGTGTCATGATGGCGATCGGGACCGACGCACACAGTCTCGATCAACTCGATTACATGACTTTCGGCGTGGCGACTGCCAGGAGAGGGTGGCTCGAAAAGGGGAATGTGGCCAATACGCTAGGTCTCAAGGACCTGGAAAGAACCCTTGGGATTTAGAGAGCGAAATTCCTAGACGCACCGAAACACCTTGCTTCCAGAGCGCTGGTCATGTGAGCACACAAATTGTTTGTTACGATGATGGATAAGACTAAATACTGGCTTAAATCATCGATTCCACGATGGGTATTGAAGAGATCGCGGAACAGATTAGAAGCATGAAGATTCGCGGTGCTGGTGAGATTGCGAGAACAGCCGCACTTGCCCTGAGAGATCTTGCACTTTCATATGACGGGGATGATATTGAACAGTTCCGAGCACTTCTCCAGAAAGGAAAGGAAATACTGTTGTCGACGAGGCCAACCGCGGTATCTCTTTGGAATGCTGTCCACGCTGTTATAAAAAACATGAAGAACTTCAATTCCGTCGACGAGTTAAAATCGATGATTGTGAAAAATGCCGATCACTTCGTCACGAAATCAAGGGAAGCCGTCAGAGTAATAGGGGAGATTGGGTCGAGGAGAATTAATTCGGGCGACTGCATTCTCACCCATTGTAACAGTAAAGCTGCCCTGAGCGTCATCAAGACCGCACATGCGCAGGGGAAGGATGTGGAGGTCATCGCTACCGAGTCAAGACCGTGGAGGCAGGGACTATTGACTGTCAGAGAACTTGCTGCACACCAGATTCCCACGACGCTCATCATCGACAGCGCGGTGAGATGGGCGATGAAGAAAGTCGATCTGGTTATTGTCGGTGCAGACACGGTAGCTTCAAATGGCGCTGTGATCAACAAGATCGGGACGTCACAGATTGCATTGATTGCCGAGGAGGCGAGGGTACCGTTCGTCGTCTGTGCCGAGACATACAAGTTTTCTCCACGCACATTATTTGGTGAGCTTGTTGAAATTGAAGAAAGAGATGCCGGTGAAATTGTCAACCGTAACGAGATCCCTGATAATGTCAAAGTACTCAATCCAGTCTTCGATGCGACCCCTCCAGAATATATCGATTCGATCGTAACGGAGCTTGGGCTGATCTCGCCCTATGCTGCTTATGAGATCATCGTCAGGGAGTTGGGAGAAGAATTCATTTTCGAGAAGGGTGGTGAGTGGAATGGAGTATTCTGAGAAGTATTTACATCTTGGTGAGAGCGTTGATCCAGACAGCCATGTCATCTGCGTCTACAAGGTCAAGACAGACCTACCGATAAAGACGGCAGCTGCTGCCATTGCAACTGAGCAATCAACGGGCACCTGGACTTCAATTAGCACGCTAAGAGATGAGGTTTTCCAGAGGTTGAGTGGAAAAGTCATCGATATCAAGGGGAGACTTGTAACCATCGCATTCCCGGTCGAGGATTTTAGCCTCGATATCGGAGGTGTGCCACAGATATTGAGTGTTATTGCTGGGAATCTCTTTGGACTAGAGGCGCTCAAGGGAGTCCGCCTTGAGGATGTTCAGTTCCCAGCCTCGATAGTTAAAGAATTCAAAGGTCCAAAATTCGGCGTGGAAGGGATAAGGAGGATACTCAAGAGACCTGAAAAGCCATTGGTGGGAACGATTGTGAAACCGAAAATAGGTCTGTCGCCGAAAGAGATGGCCATGTATGTTTATGAAGCGGGCATGGGCGGGCTTACAAACAGTAAAGATGACGAGACACTTGTCAACCAGAGGTTCTGCCCGCTCGAAGACCGTGTCGTCGCGATCGCGGAAGCGCTCGATAGAGTCAAGAGCGAAAGTGGCCATGTGATGATACACGCCATAAATATCTCAACGCGGGGCGACAAGATCGTTGAGGTCGCAGAGAGAGCGCAGGAACTCGGAGCGAGCGAGATCATGATCGATGTTCTGACCTGCGGGTTTGCCGCTGTCCAGGCAGTTGCTGAGGATCCGTCAATCAAGGTGCCTATTCATGTTCATCGCACCATGCATGCTGCGATCACGAGGAACAGAGACCATGGAATCGCGATGAAACCCCTAGCAAAACTTACCAGGATGTGCGGTGGGGACGCACTACACATTGGAACCTTCGGCGTAGGCAAGATGAAAGGCTCTCCAAAAGAAGATCTCGAGTCCCAGATAGCTTGCACCGAGGAGTTTTTCGGATTAAAGAGCCTTATCTCAGTTTGCTCAGGTGGCATCTATCCTGCCCTTGTGCCAGAGCTCATGAAAATCGCAGGAAACGATATACAGATCCAGGCGGGAGGTGGTGTCGCTGGTCATCCACGTGGCGTGAGAGCGGGGGCAACGGCGATGGTTCAAGCCGTTGACGCCGCGTTTCACGGCATTCCGCTCGAGGATTATGCTAGTGACCATTTGGAACTAAGAGAGGCACTTGAGAGGTGGGGGAGAAAATGAGGCTCAAGGTCAAGTACATCGATATGGACACTGGCGAATACACCGCGGTACTCCATGATGAAGACTGCATGGAATTGGGAGTCAGGGAGCAGGACCGTGTCAAGATCGCACACGAGCGGACGACGATCACAGCGATCGTGCAAACAACCGACTCTGTCGTGAACCCTGGGGAGATCGGGATTCTTGGGAGGACATTCAAAACACTCGGGGCAGAGATTGGGGAAGAAGTCGATATCATTGGTACGGGCAAGCCTGATTCAATCGAGTACATCAGGAAAAAGATGGACGGGATGGAACTGACCACCGAAGAAATCAAAACACTCGTGAGCGACATCGCATCCCGGAACCTCTCGAGCATTGAACTGGCGGCGTACGTGACTGCACTGCACATCAATGGGATGAACCTGAGGGAGACTGCAGACCTCACGCTTGCGATGGTTGAGACTGGCGACAAGATCGAATTTGACAGGTCACCAGTCTTCGATTTCCACAGCGTTGGCGGGGTACCGGGAAATAAGGTGACTCTCCTTGTCGTCCCCATCGTTGCCGCGGCTGGACTCCTCATCCCGAAGACTTCCTCAAGGGCGATCAGCAGTGCTGCCGGCACCGCTGATATCGTCGAGGTCTTTGCGCCAGTTGAATTTACCGCCGCTGAGCTGAAGCGGATTGCAGAGAAAGTCGGTGGCACCATGGCTTGGGGCGGATCTGTCAACCTCGCCCCTGCAGACGACCTTATCATCCGCGTTGAATATCCATTAGGAATTGACCCGCATGCGCAACTTCTGGCATCAATCATGTCGAAGAAGAAAGCTGTAGGAGCGGACTACGTTGTCATCGACATCCCCACGGGAGAGGGGACGAAGGTGAGAGATATTGACGAGGCGAAAGCATATGCGCGCGATTTCATTGATTTGGGCGAGCGGCTGGGGATAAAGGTTGAGTGTGCGATTACATATGGTGCACAACCTGTCGGGAGGGCGATAGGACCCGCACTGGAGGCAAAGGAGGCGATTTCCATCCTCGAAGGCTCCAAGCTCCCTGGTAGTGTTGCTGAGAAGTCATGTGAGCTCGCAGGTATGCTCCTTGAGATGGGCGGAATCATGAGAGGTGTTGATAAGGCGAAGGAAATCCTCGAGTCGGGGAAAGCCTTGGCCAAGTTCAGAGAAATTGTCGAGGCACAGGGTGGCAATCCCGATATCAGATCAGACGACATCCCAATTGGAAAATTCAAGTTCGAAGTTCAAGCAAAGAAGTCAGGTTACATCGCTGGGATCAATAACAAGGACATTGTTAGGATCGCGAGAACGGCAGGCGCTCCGAAGGATAAGGGGGCTGGCATTGTTCTAAATAAGAAGAGAGGACATAAGGTCGATATGGGAGAGACGCTCTTCACGATCTATGCAGAAAATGAGGCGAAGCTTGAACGCGCGGTAGGCCTGGCAAGACGACTCGAGCCGATGTCAATTGAAGGCATGGTTATCGCACGGGTCCCATCATTCTCAAGGGTCAGTGGCTGAGCTTTTTCGATTGTGCTTCGACTGCCTCTGAGAGCGTCATTTCCCCCTTTGCCACCGCCTGCGCGAGATCCGCGGAGA
>JARYLV010000016.1 GCA_029907465.1 Methanomassiliicoccales archaeon | reverse complement strand
GAGGTACACTTCCAAACCGCCGAAGATCAAGATACCATTCATAATTTTCCCTTGGTATTGAAAGCGCATCTAACCTCTCAATGAGCTTATTAACATCAGTCTCCCTTTCGCTTCCCCCGATGATTTCACCATATCCCTCTGGCGCAAGCAGATCTGAACATCTGTACGTTTTTGGGTCTTCTGGATCTTCCTTCATATAGAATGCTTTGCATTCCTTAGGATAATTTGTGATAAAAACAGGTAAAGACTCCTCTGCGGTGACTGCCCTTTCCTCAGGTGCACCAAGATCGCATCCATATACGATATCGAATCCTCTTGAACGCAAAAAATCAATGACCTCCGAATACTTCATTCTCTTGAAGGGAGGCGTTATGGCCTTGAGAGGTTCGATATCTCTCTTGAGCAATTCCAGTTCAGCTCGTCTTTCTCGCAGGACTTTTTCAACCATGGCGGTCACAAGCTCTTCCTGGATCCTCATATTCTCATCATTCTCTACCCAAGCTTCTTCGAGCTCAAGGTGCCAGTACTCCGTCAGATGCCTGGGCGTCCTCGATTTCTCAGCGCGAAAAGAAGGGGTCAAAGACCAAACTCTTTCGAGCGAAAAGATTAGCGCTTCAAGATACATCTGTGCACTCTGGCTCAAATACGCCTGCCTTCCGAAATAATCTAGCTTAAAGAGCGTAACGCCTCCTTCACATGCATTTGTCGTGAATATCGGTGGCGTCACCTCAACGAAGTCATTTTCTTTGAGCCATTCCCTTGCTCCCTCCAGTGCCGTCGCCTTGATTTTCATAATTGCGTTTTGCTCCCTAGATCGAATCCATAAGTGTCTCTTATCGAGAAGCAACTCCTCACTCTGATATTCTGTGATCGGAAACGGCTCGGCAGGGCCGATCAACTTGAATTCGCTGGCTCGAATCTCGAGTCCGCCTGGTGCCCTCTTATCCTCAGCGAGTCTGCCCACGACAATCACCGACGATTCGACCGATGCCGAAACCGCCGCATTGAAGTCGGTGTCAGGTAGAAGTCCCTTTTTCACTGTCACTTGGATGATCCCTGAGGCGTCCCGAATAATGGAAAAAACAATCGATCCGCTCGATCTCGTCCGGTATACCCATCCTCTGATACAGACATCCCTGTCCGTATGGGGCTCAGTGAATACTTTGGATATCGGAACTGGATGGTACATTCGTCTCTTAAGAAGTGCATTCAAGTATCTCTTGATTTCGGTTTAGAAGGAGGGGGGGTGCCGATTCGAATTACCTTTTGCACTTTCTTATCCTCTATCGGGTTTTGTGTGGAGACAGAGATTTTTATTTCCTATTGCTACCATTGATCGATGGTGAGCTCCATAGGCGTTGTGATTAGGAGAGCTACTGTTGATGATTTACATCGTATTGAATTGATTGAGAGGGCATGCTTTGATGAGTCGGTACGATACGAGAGATCACTGCTAACCACACTCCTAGAAATTGACGAATTTTTAACAATTATTGCATATATAAATGAAGAGCCAGTCGGGTACGCTTCAGCTTATTTCCATGAGTCCTCTAGGCAGGGGAGAATCATTTCTATCGCTGTTCTGCCAGAGTACCGAAAAATCGGAGTTGGTACTGCAATGATTGATGAGATTGAGCGGAATGCGATTGCAAGGGGTATTGTCAAAGTTGTTTTGGAAGTTCACATGATGAATGAAGTGGCATTGAGATTTTATAAGAAAAGAGGGTTTTCGATCAAAGGAATCTTGATGGACTACTACGGTCCCGGGAAAAATGCGTTCACTATGGAGAAATTCCTTCGGCAAAGCCCTAAGAAAAACTTGAATAATCGATCTTTCAGAGAGCTTGTATGACTGATTCTAGAAACCTATTGCAACCTTCGCAGGCGATGAAAATATGATATGATTTATCGGATAGAGATTGGCATGCAAATTGCATGGCGGGTAATTGCTGGCAATCGTTTCAATTCCGCCAGCGAGAGTGATACTCTTAGATTTTCACACTTGAGTTTATTGAAGTCTTGTTGCCCGGCGGGACGTCCAAATTCCTGATCACAGAGCTAAGAGAGCAATGATTGGTCTTCGCTTAGGAGTGCAACTGATCCGTTCTGGCATCGACTACTCTGAATCAAGATACAGTCTCCGATCAGGAAGGGAAGAATGAGATAACATCATTTACAACCAACCATCTACTACCAACTTTCAAAATCAATTTTGAGGTTGCCTCGCTCTAATGATATATTGTGAAATCGATTTTTCCAAAGAACTGTGAGACCTGTCCAGATGACAATATTGGGAGAGTGGGACCCACATTCTGATTGCAAGAAATCTCTTCTTTCTTGAAAGCCTTTGACAGGCGCCCGAGACTCCAATCCGATCAACTTCTGTCGTGTAAAAATCATTAAATATCAAACCATATATGTGCGGCACGTTAGTGACCTCTCAGGATGTTGGCTGGAGGTGGATGAAAAATGGAAGAGACCCTTTGCAATGTTGAGTTCCTAAAAAGTAACACAACCTATGTAGCCAGAGTTCAGAGCGACATTGGCGGGCTGAGGGAATACCGCAGTTCGAGTCTTGAAGAAGTTCTTGAACAAGTGATTATCGATCTCCAGGAAGAGTTTGAGACGACTGGTTAGGGATCTTCCAAGGCTCTGCATTCCGCCCGCTTAGAGAGCGCAGAGCATCCTGCACCTGCGAGCCTGTATGCCATTGAGATTCATTCAAGAGGAGGTGTTCGATTTGCAGGAAAAGGAGAGAACGGAATATGACACAGTTATGTCGAACTATTACGGTGATGACCAAGTTACCTCACTCATAAATCTGAAAATTGACACAAAGGAGGCGGATGCAATAGCAGAGCGGATATCCGAATACGAGGTTGTGGAAGACGTCTTTCTTGTTACTGGTGATACGGATATCATTGCAAAGGTGAAATTTCAGAACTATAATCAACTGAAGAGATTTCTCGTCGAAAAAATTGCCAACATCCAGGGAATCAAAGAGATAAAAACAATGATGGTCGTGATGACTTTTAAAGAGAGGGGCGAGTTGAAAACGGAGTCGCTAAATAGCCAAGGCTCCGATGAGATGCCTAAGAGTGTATGAAGGGAACGTGCCCCCAGGTGAAGGAGGTGATCATGTGGATCAAAATGCCAAACTCAAGCAGATCATCGAGATTCTTGACCAACTGGCTGAAGATACATCGGTGCCAAGAAATATCAGACGGGGAGCGACAGAGGCAAAAGAGCGGCTTCTGCAGCAAAATGAAGCACTTGACGTGAGGGCTGCGAGCGCTATCTTCATTTTGGATGAACTGGCAAATGATCCTAACATTCCCCTTCATGGCAGAACCCTGATCTGGAATATCATCAGCCAGTTGGAGACCGTGAGCTGAGAGGGTTTCTGCTTCGAAAATGCAATCAAAGTAATTTAATGTGGAAAAGAATTATTGATCGGAATGCGATTAAGGCGCGAGCGGCTGTAGTCTAGTGGTTAGGACTGGAGCTTCCCAAGCTTCAAACCCGGGTTCGAATCCCGGCAGCCGCACCTTGAGATTCAATGTCTTTCGATCGCGCTGCGAGTAGACTAAATAAGATCAGAGTTAGTTAAGCGAGCCGAAACACAAATTATTGATCATTCATCAAGGAATGGCTTGAGGAGAGCTGGCAAGTGTCGTTTTCTGAAAAATTACAAGACATCAAAACGACATTTCATTCTGGCTCTACTTGTTCCGAAACGGCATCTTTGTAACATTCTTGTTCTCAATCCCGCAACCAAATGAGGAAAGTTCATCCGTGGCAATACCATGATCGATTGCGATTGGTCGACGCGATACTGTTTGGTAAACCCGTCTCATTATGAGGAGGATCCAGCCAACATACATCAGAAGTACCAGAGGTGTCGATGGCCAGTAAAATGGGTAAAGAAATGCGGCTAACATCATTGCGATGAACCCGCCGGAAACAAATGAGGAGACAATTCTAACTGTAACCCGATTGTCCCTCTGTGAAAGATTGAGATTCGAGTAATTTGTACTCCTTACGATTCTAGAAATCTCCGATGAGAAGACAAAGTGGAAGACAATCGTCAGGAGAATACCGATAATAAAGATCAGGATGTGTAGATAACCTGTCGTCACGGCAGTCGCACAAAGAATCAGGAAGTAGGCGATGATAAGGATGCCAATTCCCTTTGATTTTTGCAGGACAGGAAGAGTCGAAGGCATGACCAGTTTTGATAAAGTCCTTGATATGACGGCGCCGCCATGTTTCACATAAGCAGGTAGCATTGAGGAGAGTCTACCAGCAACTTTCAAACTGTTCCTCATGAGAAACGGGGTAATCGCGCTCGTTACGAAACAAAGCGCCCCTGCAAAAGGATAAAGAATGGCGCCTTTCGTCGCACCAAAAGCACGGCTACCGACACTGGCAAACATCACAGACTCAGCATCCCTTCCGCAGAGTGCGCTTCCTATCGACATGGATGCTTTCGAGGAAAACCCCAGCAGATATGCGAGAGCTGCGGTAATAATGAAATCGTTGATAATGACAAGTGTCGCTGCTGCTAAGATCAGCCACCAAATTTCAACGAACATGAGGGGGTCTATCAACATTCCGAACGATACGAAGAAGACGGCTACGAAGGCATCTCTGAACGGCACGATTTTTTCTTCAAACCTCTCTGAAACTTTCGTCTCTGCGAACACCATTCCAATGAAAAATGCTCCGATAATAGCTGGTACCCCAGAGATCTCAGCAAAAGCGGCTGCAAGGAATACGATGCCAAGTGCAAAGAGGACGAACATTTCATCGTTCTTAATCCTTCGGAGATGATGAACTGTCTTTGGTATAACCCATAGAGCGAGAAAAACGAAGAACGCATAGAAAACGATGATTCCTAGCGCGAGTGAAGACAAACTCACTGGCTCAGTCCCATCTTTGATCATCAGACCAGCGATAATTGTCAGAAGAACCATGGCGAGGAAGCTCTCAGTTACAGAGATGCCGATGAGGAATTCCGTTTCAGGATTTGCTAGCCGTTTGAGTTCGATGATCGATTTCATTGCCACCGCACTGCTGCTCATCGAGATGATACCTGCAAGAAAAATCGTGTCGACGATTGGCCAGCCCATCGCCGTTCCCAACATAATTCCAGTGAACATGTTGATACCTAGATTCAACATCGCGATGATCGCAGCTGATGATTTCGTTTTCCTGACCTTACTGAACGAGAATTCCAACCCTATGAAAAACATCAGAAGAATGAGGCCAAGGTACGAGAGGAAATCGATTATGGTCGTGTCCCTGATGATGCCATTGTATGTGAACGGACCAAGCTGAAAGTGAATATGGGGACCGAGAATGATCCCAACGATGATATAACCAAGAATGACACTCTGCTTCAACTTAGATGCGATCGTGGCGCCTATGAATGCAATGAGCATGACAGCGCCGATCTCCAGCATCATATTATCTGGCGTTAGCATAACTCCCTCTCATCAATGCAGATCAGACATGAGCAGGGACATGTCGGCCGACCATATTGACGAGCGATGGACGATTGAAAGTCTCGATAAGTTGATCGGCAAACAAAATTTCCTAATACACAATATAGAACCCTTCTGACACGACTGCATCAACTGTGCATCCCTCCGGAGGTATAATGGCATAAGTCGATATTAATATATTTCCCAGCATGGTTAGGACTTGAAGGCACATATTTCGGCAGCCTCTCTGATTGGAGCTCTTTACCTATGCGTGTTACAATATTTCCCAGATTCAATTGCCGTCCAAGGCACTCACATGAGCGCACAAGTCCATTCAAAATTATCTCAGCGATTGAGGAAATCCTTCAGTGACGATCCAAAATGATCGTGGAGTTTTCGCTAAATGGTTATGAAACGACGCTATACGAGTGGAGAGTGATGTCGCCCACTTATTCCGGCCTAGATAGCGGTTTGATAGACAAGGAAGGGCGACTGTGACTCAGGAAGTCCAGCGAGAATGAAATCATAGATAAGCATACTCTGCTAGGGGACCAACTTCCCGAACAGGACACCCGAGGTGGCCTCATGGGCAGTAACCTAATATCTACCGTTTACGCATGGAGAAACGACATCCACAATTACATATGGAAATCTGTCGAGCGGCTTCTTTCACAAAATGCGCAAGAAGCCACAGCGCTGTTTTGATAAGAATTCTCTCCTAATTCCAGATTTCCCTTTGCGTTTTTTCCTTATGGCTCAAGCTCCCCGGATAAATCTATCATGAAGGCACACGCCCTTCATCTTCTCGTCACACATCCGTCACAGAAGGTCATTGTGGTACCGCCAAGAAGCCCAAGAAGATTAGTCTCGAAGCACGTAGAGTTCGGTGCCATCGTATATTGGTACCCATGGCAATTAAAGCGGATTGTCGATCTATAAGATTGGGTATAGAGTATCTGATGACTCGGGACGGTAGACACCTTAGACTTATTGCATTTAACCTGATCGCGCACTTCAACTTGGCTGTGTTTTATTCCCGGTCGGAAGAAGTGCGATCAACGAGCTTGGTGTGGTCGAATACCAAATCCATCTATGCAAATTAGGCACCTCTCTCGCCGCAGTTATTTTTTATATATATCTCATTGCACAATTCCAAATTGGGGGCACCACTGACGACCTAATGACTTCAATCGTTACTGAAATCTCGGCGAACGATGATTAGGTATCTTCGAAGGCTCGTACTAAGAACAAAAATAACGAAGGGTGCAACCAACTTGATCTGCTGACAGGCTACTGGCACCATTGAGGGAGATCTTTTATGATCGAGGTCGACGGATCATATGGTGAGGGCGGCGGACAACTGGTGAGATGCGCTGTCGCATTTGCTGCCCTGACAGGCAAAGAGACGCGAATACATAACATCAGGGCCAAAAGACCGAACCCAGGTCTCGCACCGCAGCACCTCGCCGCGATCAATGGCGTAGCTCTGATTTCAGGGGGCGCGCTCGAAGGTGCGACAATCGGTTCAACTGAAATCATTTATCGACCAGGGAAGGTTCGGGGGGGAAAGTTCCGGATCAATGTTGGTACAGCAGGCAGCATCCCGCTCGTCCTTCAGGCATGTATGTTGCCAGCAATCGTGGCCGAGACGAAAACAGTTATGGAAATAACTGGCGGGACGAATGTAAGGTGGTCCCCGCCCATCGACTACTACGATCTCGTCCTATTTTCACTTCTAAAAAGAATCGGTATCGATATTGAAATGGAAATTCTAGCACGGGGCTTCTATCCAGAGGGCGGTGGAAAGGTATTGGTCGAAATCTCGCCTGCAAAAAGAATCGCACCGTTACGCTTGGAAGACCGGGGCCAGCTGAGAAGGATAGGAGGTAGGTGCTTTTCCCAGAATCTCCCATCACATATTTGCTCACGGATGTGTCACTCTGTGAAGAAGTCATTGATCGATTTTGGCAACATTGATATCAGTAGTGAAATCTCATCAGGAATATCGACTGGTGTGGGGATCTGCCTTTTTGCCGAATACGAGAATACGATGCTTGGCGCTGATGCTCTAGGTGAGAAGGGGATTCCAGCCGAGACGGTGGGGGCGAGCGCTGCGCTCTCACTCAAAGAGGAAATTTCATCTGCTGGAACACTCGATATTCACGCAAGCGATCAAATATTGCCGTATCTTGCGCTCGCTGGCGAAGAATCGACATTCCGGGTGAGAGCAATCTCAAAGCATCTTGAGACACAGCTCTGGCTGATAAGCAAGTTCATGAACACACGATTTGAATTGGAAAAGATCGAAGGAGGGTATAGGATCGTCGTTAGGCCTATCCGTACATGATCGACCGCATTTTTGCCAGTTCTTCTTTTTTGCCAGCCTTTCTGTACATCTCTTTCAATCTTTCTTCGATCATCACCGCTTCGTCGATCAGGGGCTTGACGTCTATGTCAGTATGAAGCAGAATTTTGTCGATCGCCGAAGTCACAGCGGCAGCAGCTCTTGCATCTGGATATTCGGCACTTGCTTCCGACAATAGCAGGAGAACATCGAAATCTCTGTACACGCCTTCATTCAGCAAAACGCTGGCAAGACCAACAACGACGCCGTTTTCGAAAAAAGGTATCCCATTGTTCTTTAGAACCTCATTCGCCCTTTTGGTTGAACCAATCCCCCAGACACGGTTAATCAGATCCCGTGCTGTATCAACCTTCTCAACCTCCTCGTATTGACGTTCGGCCGGCGATTGTACAATGAGACCTTCTGGCGAGATCACCATCCCGCACCTATGGTCTTCGGTCCAATCCATCACCGCTCTCGCAAGCGGTTTAATTAGATTTGTAGGCGGTTGAAACTCTGATACGAAGACAACAATTTTGTCCTCTCCTTTTTCACCGGCGTATATCCGCACGGGTCCATATGGTACTCCATTCTTTATCCAGGAAACGGCTGGGAAGTATTCTGAATCGACAACCCCCACCTGTTCTAGCGCCAGAGCTGTGACTAAATAGTTCGCGGCAATCGATCCTACAAGACCAACACTTGGGAATCCATCGATGACATAGGCACCCCTCAGATCGGTCTCCTTCAACTCAATAATTTGAATCTCGTCCATCATGGTTCATATTCAGTTCATGATACTTAACAATTAGCGGCCGCTATCGCTTCCTCATTCACATCTCTACCTGACAAATGTAATAAAGCCACGAAATACGGAAATCTTATCATCCCTTTTCAATATGATCTGAGGTGATGAGGCCTTTTGTGATCGTCAACTGCGCGATGACGCCGGACGGTAAAATTGCCGGCAAGGAACGGAGACAAGTACGCATCTCGTCTCAAGAGGATCTCGAGAGGGTTAAGAAGCTACGAGCTTCGTGTGACGCAATACTCGTCGGTATAGGTACTGTACTCGCAGACGATCCACATTTGACTGTCAAGGACCCCCAACTAGAAAAAAAACCGCTAAGGGTGGTGCTCGATTCGCATGGAAGAACGCCGGATAATGCAAAGGTCCTTGATCGAAATGCCCCAACACTGATCGCGACGGCGGAAGAGTGCAGAAAAACCTGGAAAAACGCCGAGGTCGTAAGATTCGGAAAGGGGAGGGTTGACATCGAGCCGTTGCTCTCATATCTTTACTCGAAGGGCATAAAGAAGCTGCTCGTAGAGGGGGGTGGGGAAGTTATCTGGTCCTTTTTCAAAAGCGGCTTTGTTGATAGGTATTGTGTCTATATCGGTGACTTTGTCCTCGGGGGGAGGGGTGCCCCGACCCCTGTCGAGGGAGACGGCTTCTCCGATCATCTACCATTTCATCTTAAACTGATCACGATAGAAAAATTAGGCAATGGGGTTCTCCTCATATACGAGGCTACCGGGAATGTCAAATGAGAGGATAAGATTCACAGCGGATGAGATGCTCGGAACGCTTGCGAGGTGGCTGCGCATCATCGGTTATGACACGATTTATGAAAAGAACAGGAGCGATGATGAGATCGAAATGCAAGTTCTCAGAGACAGAAGAATACTACTGACGAGAGACAAAAATCTCGCAAAGAGGCTTGGGGAGAGAAGTCTTTACATCGAGAGCGATGAACTTCGCGAGCAGCTTCGTCAGGTCATAAGGTCATTTAATCTGAAGATGGACGAAGATTTTACGCGGTGTACAGTTTGCAATGGGGAGGTTGATAGAGTTACGCAAAAGGAGGTCGAAAATGAGGTTCCAGCAGGGGCCCTCGTAAACAACACGGAATTTTATCGCTGTCGCAGCTGCGGTAAGGTTTACTGGAAAGGGTCTCATTGGGAAAACATCCTCAAGGCTCTGGAATTAATCGAGGATGAACAATAGAACCATGCAAATCTTGAACCGCCATTCTCCAAAATATGCTTAGTTCAAATCTTATAATAATCTTCGCTGATGATTTTCCCGTTGCCCGCGTTGAGGATCATGACACCATGAATGCCTTCGACACACCAGATCGGAATGTAGAACACGCCGAGTTCCTTTATGGCGACCTCATCTGGATTCGGTGAAACTGTTTTCTTCTCTACGATAGTGACTTGACCAGTATCCTTGATGATTTCTTGCTCGTGAGTATGCATTCTCACTACTTCACCTCTAACGAGTTTTTTCGCCTCCTCTGTTTCCAGCATCGGTTCCAAACGTTTGAAGGCGTGCTCGAGCGTCAAAACAATATCGACATTCTCGTTCCAGGGCTCAACTTTCCCGGTCAGTGCATTGACCGAAAGATGTCCGCGCTCGCTACCGACTTTGACTTTATCGATATAGAGATCGCACGAGTATTGATAGACAAAATAAGGAACCAACTCCAGCCTATATCTGAACCCGCCGACCGTCTGCCTTGAGATTTCCTTCACATCCTCAAGGTCAATCACAGGCTTTACAATTTTCTCACTCAACTCCGTACCCTGCATTTCTTCCAGCATTTCCGGCGCGACGATCTTTGGATAATCATCAGCGATCAGTTCATCGATGAGACCGTGATCGTGTTCTCCCAATAGTTTCTCAATACGCGTTCGTCCGATTTCGCGGGCGACGGCTTCTCTGTCCCAGAAGGTAACCGATGGATCAAGAAGCATTGCCGACGACTCGGAAATCGGCTGAAGACTTACGATCACCTTCTTACCATTGAAATTCTTAAATTCGTTGAGAAAGGCACGGATTCTCATCTCCTCATTCGTCCCTTCCAGAAGCAAGAAGACGACTTCACTCGTTCCCTTCCTTCCGAATATGCGATCTCCCCTTTCGGTCACCTCGAACTCCCTTGATTTTAAAATCTCGACGATGACGCTGCTCAGGGAGGACAAATTCGCACCTCTTACTTGATCAAGTTCCAGAAATAAAAATATTATCTTGTTCTTTGTTTCTCTGCCTTCTCGATGGAAGTGTTGTGGCTATTCCGACCATACATATGATCGCGTCACTGTTCTGAAGCTGAGTATGGAATGTAGTTTTCAAGACATATTGCAATCGGTATACAATATCGGTCTGTGAAAACTCACTTTTTTCGGATCTTTCTCATAACTGTTTGTAACAGTGTATGGTCATTTTCAAATTCCTTGGAGTTTAGATTCCAAGACGACGAAATTACCGGTGCTACATCAATATTTTTGACGGAAGAACGGATTTATATTATGTACTGCAATCGATTGATCGCACCGTAAGTCGTTAGACTTGCAGCAGGAGAATTGGGGATGATAAAGAAACTACGGGACAGACTGGAAATTCCGGGTAGCGCTCTGAAGGAAATCAACGATTTCCTCCTTGACCCATCCAATGAAATAATAAATGACATACTCTCAGTCATCGAAAAATATGGGACGCCTGAGGAAATCAACGCAAAGGCGCAAGAGGCTCGGAGGCTCGAGAAGTTATTGCAACGATTGAAGGATATGAATTCCCCCTATCTGAGGGATATTGAATGGCTCCTCGATGCGAGAGCTAAGAAGAAATTCATTTCCATTCGAGAGTTCAGAAAAAAAGTGCTTGGAGAAGTTGCCAACGAAATAGCATTCAACGAGAAATACCCCGTTATTCTTGAGATCAGCGCTTTGCAGTACTTCCCTTGGCTGATTGCTGAGGCCCAACAGGCTATCAAGAACAGGGAAATCATGCCCTCGAGATACATCAGGGTCAGAAAGATGAAAGAACAAGAGGCCGACCAGGGGGATATCCTGGCCACAGCAGCAGCGATGCAGATCATTGGGGCTTCATATGTCGAGACCCTTGATACGAAGGGTACTGATGGGTCAAATGTCCACCTAGGTGGTCCTGAAACGATCACTGGGTATTTTGGCGGAGTTGGACAGCCGAATGAGCACGCACTTCAGTACATTGATGAGTTCCTTTATTATTGCACAAACTACGGAATAAAACAAGTTCTCAATCTGAACCCTGGAACCGTTCTCCTCGGCTACATCATTCACAAACTCGGGATAGACATGGAATTCAAAATATCCGTCTTCATGGGAAACGACAATCCGTATTCTGTACTTTGGACATTGATGACGGCGAAGTTATTTGCACGGGACGACGGGACGACGCCGCTCGTCGGCTTCAATTTGAGTAATTCGGTCAACGTGGACACGCTGGAGAAAACAGCAGAGATTCGTAGGATGCTCGGCCTTGAAGACAAGGTGAGAATCGAACATCACATAACTGAGACATGGAAAAGCATCGTAAGACAGCCATACAATCGTCGAGATGATCTACTTGCAATTGCGGATCATGTTCCCAATATCGCAGCAAAGCACGAGGGCGGTGAGATCGAAACCGAGCAGATGAGGGAGCACCCGTCTGACATTCTCGATTACTTCAGAGATAAGAAAGAGATCGTAGAATCAGGACTAATGCCGTCATTAGAACGAAATTTCCTTGACAAACATGACGCGGTCAATAAGACCGCTGAAGCCATTACGAGAAAAGGCCTGTCCTTTGTCGCTGCATGGAATATTCATGCTAGATGAAGGGATCACATTTTATTAGACTCTCTTCTTTTTTTCACTTTCCCAATGAGCAAACAATCTCATATCGCTAAATCATGTCAAAATATGATCAGCATCAATCATCCGATGAAAAAATTGATAACAGGACGTTCATGTGTATGTGAATATGAGCCTGCGCTTGCCGATTCGCTTGGTCTCGCTGGCAATGATCCTGAGCGGTATCCTCTTGGTGGTTTACGGTATAGCCAGTGGCGAGATGCAGGTCGCTCTCTTTCTTATCTTTCCAGTGATCTATGGCACGGGCATTTTGAGTTTAATCTCACTTTTACTGATTTTTATCGGTTTCTTCTTAACTTTTCTGTCGTTCGCGATTCCCCCCGAACGTATTGAAGTACCATACGAGACGATGGAAATGGAGCGCCCTTGTAGTGAGGAAAAGCCTCATGTCAAAGGTGGTGGCGTTGTTCTCATTGGCCCAATCCCGATCATCTTTGGATCCGATGCAAAAATGGCTGTTATCGCGATGGTCCTAGCGATCGCCATGATACTGCTCACCCTTCTTTTGTTTCTCTAATTCGTCAACAATGAGCTGACCGGCATCTTTCGATGAGATTTTTTTCTTCCGGGCCAATTCTCTGATCTCCCCAACGATCCTGATGTAATCTTCAAAGGTGTTACCTTTTTTCCGCAGCACGCGGCCGAGCGCTTTCTCAAATGGTTCGTTCTTTCTCAACTGCTCAAGCGCTTCCCTGACCGCGATTACATCTTCCGATCTCATTTGTGCCAACCTTCGACAACCCTTAGAAAATTCTTGAAGATCTCTGTCCCGTATTCTGTGTGCTCAACTTCCGGGTGAAACTGCAGCCCGTATACCGGCCTCGATTTCATTTTAACAGCCTCGACGGGACAATTATCTGAGTGCGCAAGAATATCGAAGGAAGGGGGTACAATAGATACTTCATCGTTGTGTGATTCCCAAACAATAAAAGTATGAGGGAGGCCCTTGAAAAGGTCGTTTTCTTGATCGACGTAGAGTACGGTTTTCCCAAATTCAGGAACCCTTGCCGGTTCTGTCTTTCCCCCAAATTTCGCGCACATGAACTGCATTCCCGCACAGATCCCAAGGATTGGGATCTCGGCTCTGTCTAAATACTCCCCGTTGCGCCCCATCCTTTCGGCATCAAGTGCGACACGAGGGGCCCCGCCAGAAAGAACTAGTGCGTCCGCATCCTGAATATCCTCAAATGGTGTCGTATTCGACACGATCGCTGTGTCGACGCCAAGATATCTGAGCACCCTCCACTCCCGGTGCGTCCACTGTCCACCATTGTCTATAACATAGATCTTCATCGCCTTGTAAAAGACTGTACTGTATTTAAGGAGTGTCGGTTCCCGAGATAACTGTTAGAGGCCTGATCAGTTTGGGTTCGACGCTGAAAAGAAAGGCGGATGGTGGCGATTTGCATGGTAATAGCTGCTGATAAGAGCCCAGGTAATTGTGCAAATCGACAAGGTGCCATTTAGCAACGCTTCATTTCGTAAGCTCATTATGATCGGAATTATTAAATGGTGATTTTGTATCAGATTTTTCCTGTGAAAGCTATACTTTTTGACCTTGGCCACACACTTATCGATTACTACCACGACTGGAAAGAACCCGAGATGAAAGCGATTAAGAAAGTCTATCGGATCCTCTCAACAGATTTTGGAATTCCGGACGAAGAGGAGGATTTTTATCAGCACCTGAGCCGCCTGCTAATGGAGGCGAGAGAGGCAAAGATCAAGAAAATGATTGAAGTGCCACTCTCGGACGTCCTTGACCGGTGCTTTCATCGTTACGGCTGCGACGGTGATGATGACCTCATGGATAAGGCGTTACACGCTTTTTATGAGACACTGCTCGAAAATCGCCAATTAATTCCAGGTGCAAAAGAGATGCTTGATAAAGTGCACGCGAGGGGATATGCGATTGGGCTCATATCCGATGTCGCCTGGGGATTGCCGTCCGAATTCCCCTTAAGAGATATGCGTTACTATGGAATCGACCAGTATTTCGACGATCTAATTTTCTCGACGGATGTAGGCCTCAGGAAGCCTAACCCAAAGATCTTCAAGATGGCCCTTTCGAATTTAGACGCGAGGCCCGACGAGGCGATGTTCATCGGTAATTCACTCCAGGCCGACATAAAAGGGGCAAAGGGTGTAGGGATGGTCGCGATTCTCAAGGAGTCGAAATTCTACCAACATGACGATTCGATCGTGCCAGATGAAAAAATCTCTCATTGGGATGAGATAGATCGCATTCTAGTAAAATACACTCGCCGATGACTCACTCCCACTCGATCGTCGCAGGCGGTTTGTCAGTGATGTCATAAACAACCCTGTTCACTTTGTCTTTCATCTCGTTGACGATACGGAGCGAAATCCTCTCCAGAACTTCATGTGGGATCTTCGAATAAGTCGCGGTCATCGCGTCGACCGAATCCACAGCACGCACAGCAATCGTTCTTCCGTAGGCGCGCCTGTCGCCCTGAACACCAACAGACTGGACTGGAAGAAGAACGGCAAAATACTGCCATGGTAACGTCATTTTCCCACCAGCGGCTGCCTTTTCGATTTCCTCTTCAACAATCGCACACGCCTCCCTGACGATTTCTACAGCCTCTGGTGTCACCTCCCCGATGACCCTTATTGCAAGAGCTGGGCCCGGAAATGGTTGTCGTTCCGAGACCTCTATGCCTAAAAATCTCGCGACCTTCCTGACTTCGTCCTTATAAAGGTCACGTAGCGGTTCCACGAGCTTTAATTTCATGTCGGCTGGGAGTCCGCCGACGTTGTGGTGCGTTTTAATCGTGTCCCTCAGGCGGTCACCACTCTCGATCCAATCTGGAGCGATCGTCCCCTGCACGAGGTAATCTGCTCCAAAATCTCTTGCTGTCCTTTCGAACACCCTGATGAACTTCTCCCCGATGATCTTTCGTTTCCTCTCGGGATCTACAACTCCCTTGAGTGCAGCAAAAAACTCGCTTGATGCATCAACGATCCTGTAATTCACACCAAGTTGATCCAGCATTCTTCCTACCGTCTCAGTCTCTCCTTTCCTCATGAACCCTGTGTTCACGTAAACGGCGAGGAGGCGGTCTCCAATGGCTTTGCTCGTGATAACAGCAGCAACAGTGCTGTCAACGCCTCCTGAACATGCGATGATCGCTTTTCCCTTGATTTCGCGATTGAGCTCATCAACCTTGTCTTCTACGAACTTTTTTGGATCAAACACTAACGCTGCACCTCCTCTGAGTCTCGCTCAATCTGCTTAGCCATTTCTTTTCGGTACTCAAGGAGTTTGCCGTGAATCCGACTATCCGATAATGCCAAAATCTCAAGGGCCAGGAGTGCCGCGTTATCTCCACGGTCAAGGCCAACAGCTGCTACAGGGACTCCTGGGGGCATCTGAACAATTGATAGAATTGAATCGAGATTGACTTTACCACTGACAGGCACGCCGATCACTGGCCTTGTCGTCAACGCCGCAACTGCCCCCGGGAGCGCCGCAGAGAGACCGGCAATCGCGATGAAGACCTTTGCGTCGCTCTTCGACACAATCTCTTTCACACGCTCAGGCGCACGGTGCGCTGATGCGACGACGATTTCCGCCTCTACGTCAAATTTCCGTAGGACTTCGAGAGCCTTTTCGCCCACCGAGATATCGTTCTTGCTGCCCAATAGGATCGTTACATCCGACATGATCTACTAAGTATATTGCCAGAATAAAAGTATTTCGTACATAAGAATGGAAAAAGGAACGGAGAAATTGATAAAACCTAAATCTGCTAAGAGAAATTGAAAAAAAAAAGGTTTGGTCATCACGATTTCATGATCGCAAGCAAGAAAATACCGATTGCAATCAGTGCGCCGATGACCGCAGCTAGAATGTTCACAAATGCTGTCCAGACGACGTCGGCAACCCAAACATGAACTGTATCTGTGAAGCCGGTGAGATAGACCCAAATGATCCCTACAATTAGACCGATGATCAGTAGCGCGATACCAATCGTCCTGCTCTTCCCACTACCAAAATAAGCCGTGAATGCTCCTGCCAAAACCATGAACAATCCAAAAGTCAACAAGAGTACTGTCAAAAATCCTTCCCAGTCCATTTTATCACCTATGCTCCCATTTCATTTAAAACTTGATGCCTGTAAGTGTCTTGGTGTCTATAACGCCGGGGATCGATCTGATCTTGTCAACAACGACCTGCCCAAGAAGGTTAAAGTCCTCCGCCTCGATTTTTGCAATCAAATCGTATTCTCCAAATAGGGGGTGGAGCTCAACAACCTCCTTGACTTTGAGCAGTTCGTTATAAACCTCATGCTCTTTTGCGGGTGCCGTACTGATCAGAACAAAACCCACAGCCATTTATTCACCAAACCCCCATTACAGTTTATTTGTGTTTAAACTTTTCGCTGTCCTACAGGACAGTAGCTAATCATTTCTGAGAGAGGTCAATGATTGGAGAGGATCTCTGACATCCGCTTCTCAACGTCCTTCCAATCGGGAATATTCGTCAACGACCCTTGTGATTCGATTATAAAAGATGCGGTCGCACTGCCTGCTGCCGCACATTCTCTAAGGGTCATCCCGCGGTATAATGCAGCGTAGAAGCCTGCACGAAAAGCGTCCCCCGCGCCAGTGGTATCGACAATTTTCTTCGAATTGAAGGCAGGAACACTAATCCTGTTCTTGCCTTCGTATATGTCACATCCCTCTTTTCCTTTTGTATTGACAAGGAATTTCAAACGTGTTGAAAGTTCCTCAGGCGTCTGCACATGCATGTAACGCATAGCCGTCCTCATCTCGCTGTCGTTCGCAAAGAATGCATCGCACTGCGAGATCGCCTCGCAAAAATCCTTTTCACTCCATATGTGATGGATTTCCTGTGAAGGGTCAAAGGATATGAATTTGTTCATTTCCCTACATGCTTTTATCACTTTCAGGTAGTATCCTGGTCTCCCCGTGCAAATGTGAACAAACTTCGATTCCCGCGCAGCGCCTATCCTGACCTCGAATGCGTCCATCCGGCGCATTGCCCCTTGGTAAACGTATGCAACCTGATCGTGTGATGAATTGGAAACTATCCAAACGAGTGGCGTCTCATCATCCTCGACCTTCACGAGATCTCTGAGATCGACGCCTCGATCGATCATGAAGCGGCGGAAATCGTCGGGAAAGTCGTTGCCGACGAATGAACACAGAGCCGTCGGAACTCCGAGGGAGGAGGCGATAGTCGCGATATTGGCACCAGTCCCACCAAAAAATCGCTTTTTCTCGAGGATGTCGACCGAGGTATTTGGTTCAGGAAAATTCTCGAGCTGGAGAATATAGTCCAATGCAACATGTCCATAAACGCAAAGGAAGAGGGGAGACATCATGTCCCTCCTTCCCAACCAGAGAGATAACGCTTCTGTTCACGCGTGAGCCTATCGATCCTAATACCCATCGTCTTCAGCTTCAGATACGCCACTTCATTGTCGATCTCTTTAGGTACATTGTATACGGTCGGTGACATTTTCTCATAATTTTCTATGAGATATTGGAGTGAAAGCGCCTGGATCGAAAAACTCATGTCCATGATCTCCACAGGATGTCCCTGGCCTGCTCCCAAATTCATAAGGCGCCCTTCACAGAGCAGGTAAACCCTACGGCCGTCTGGAAACCGGTATTCATCAACGAATTCTTTTACTCTCACCGGTTTGCCGCAAATTTCTTCCAAAGCACTTTTCGAGATCTCATTGTCGAAATGGCCAGAGTTCCCCAGAACGCAACCATCTTTGATGTTTCGGAGATGCTCCTTTCTCACGACGTCCTTGCAACCAGTCGCCGTGATGATGATGTCCGCCTCTCTAGCGGCCTTAGCCATCGGCATGACTTCGAAGCCGTCCATGACAGCCTCGATCGCACGAATAGGGTCGACCTCGGTTACAATAATATTTGCGCCCAACCCTTTCGCGCGCATCGCAATGCCTCTCCCGCACCACCCATACCCTGCGACGACCAGTTTCTTTCCCGCCACAAGGAGATTTGTTGCGGTCATCCAGCCATCGAATGTCGATTGGCCTGTTCCGTAACGGTTGTCGAAAAGATATTTCATGTGCGCGTCATTGACAGAAATCACTGGGAACTCCAACTTTTTCTGCGCTGCTAGCGCTCTTAGACGGATAATCCCAGTTGTCGTTTCCTCGTTCCCCCCCTTTACATTACCCAGCTTTTCCCTACGACTCGTGTGAAGCATCGTGATGAGATCAGCGCCGTCATCGATCACAAAATCAGGCGAGAGGTCAACAACAGCATTGAGATTCTGATAATACTCATCAAGCGTTTCCCATTTCCTTGCATAGACCTCGATGCCAAAATGCTCCTTCAGAGCGGCGGCAACAGAGTCGTCTGTCGACAAGGGATTACAGCTCGCAAGCCTTACCTTCGCCCCGGCTTCAGAAATTGCAATTGCAAGAATACCTGTTTTCGCTTCAACATGGAGTGCCATCCCAACTCTAAGTCCGCTGAACGGCTGTTCCCTTTCCATCCTTTTACGGATGGCAGAAAGAACTTTCATATGGGTACTGGCCCATTCCAATCTTTTAAGACCTCGCTCTATGTCTCCCGTCAAGGCAACCCACTCACAATGTCTTTGACGAAATTGCTCAGCTATCGCTTATCAGTTTCCCCATCAGAACTGCGAGTCAAGATAGCGGCCGATCGTCTTCAATATCTCCTTCAGGTTCTTCCTATTGTCAAAATTCGCAATGAGTTCCTTCCGAACCCGTTGGTCATCTCTCAATTTTTCAACAATTTGTTGCATATTCGAGATTGCGCGAGTTACCTCGTCGACAATTGATACGGTGGCCGTTCTTGAGGTCCTCGACAAAGGATTTAGATCGATGGCGATGACGATCTTTCCAGCCTTTACCAAAGCTTCAGCCCGGTCCCCATCTTCCAAGGGCACGAGAACGACGTCGGCTGTGTATATCCCTTCACGCGTACATAAAGCGCGGTCTGACGAGATCCCCTCCAGCCTCGCATCAGGCTTTCGCCCCAAAACATGTTTTGCACCAGCCCTCTCCAAGAAAGTACAGACTTTGTCTACACGTTCATCAGTACGGTGGAATAAATTGACCTCGATCTTTGCGCGCAAGGACTTCGCAAGTTCGATGATCTCTTTGGCACAGAGCGCGGCGACATTGCCATTCACCGAGATCACAGGATTATTTGCTTCTAGGAGATAGGCAACGGCGACTTCCTCTGCAATAGCTGCTTCTTTAACAGTTTTTTCACCGAGAAGATAATCAAAAGCCTCCCCACGACCGTGGGCGATCAATCCCGTTATTGAAACGATGCCTTCCCGACAAAGCTCTGCAAGACGCTCCCTCGTCTCGAGTGATTTGCGACGCGGGTGATCCTTTGGTATTTCCATGATCGAACATTACCCGATTCACGATTAAAAGGTTCCGATGGCGGTGAGGGGGCACCATAGTGTTCATTGTGTCAATCATCAAGCAGGCGGCAAATGGGGTCCTTTCGTCTTTGTCAACGCGCGCAGAATTGGCTTGAACCTCAGCTCAAAACAAAAATGTTGCAATATGATCCGCATATTAGTATTGATCCACAAGAATAAAATAAAGATTAATATGCGATTCTTATCGCGAGGAGATGTCCGATTAAATCTTTTACGGAATCTTTATATACATGTTTCTTAATGTAGTCTCCGCTCGGGGAAGATCAGTGAACTATCATAAACGGATTAAACTCCTTGGCACTGTCCAAGAAATCGCTTTTGATGGTAAGTATGTGGTCAGGGCGACTTTTGCCCCGAATATCGGAATGAACGTTGTTGACAACCGGAAAAGGGTCATCGGACGTGTTAAGCGAGTTTTTGGTCCAGTTAATACTCCTTTCGTGTCAATAGAGCCTGTTGATAATTATCGCTTGCCTGACGTGGTCGGCAAGCAAGTATATGTTGAAGGGGTCGATGAGGATGCCAAAACAAAGAGAAGGAATGGATGAAATAGAGCGGTGCCCGGAATGTAACAGCGCACACCTCGTGAGAGATTATGAGAGGGGTGAGTTGATATGCGAAGATTGTGGGTTGGTTATAGATGACCAATTCATAGATCAGGGGCCCGAGTGGCGAGCGTTTGATGTGGAACAGGGAGAAAAAAGAGCGAGAACGGGTGCCCCGATGACATACACAATTCATGACAAGGGACTTTCGACCGAGATTTCGTGGAAGAATAAAGATAGTTATGGTAAGAGCATTCCGACAAGAAATCGTGCTCAACTTTACAGGCTGAGGAAATGGCAGAGGAGAATCAGGGTTTCTAATGCAACAGAGCGAAACCTTGCTTTCGCCCTCAGCGAACTTGATAGAATGGCGTCGGCAATGGGATTGCCACGGAATGTGAGAGAGACCGCCGCAATGATCTATCGCAAAGCTGTCAACAAGAATTTGATCAGGGGAAGGAGTATCGAGGGCGTTGTGGCGGCTTCGCTCTATGCTGCATGTAGGCAGTGCGGGGTACCACGAACACTTGATGAAGTCGCAAACTCCAGCCGTGTCGGGAGAAAGGAGATAGGAAGGACATACCGATTCATGACAAGAGAATTGAAGCTTAAGCTGATGCCGACGAAACCGCAAGACTATATACAGAGATTTTGCAGTGAACTGAAATTGAGCGGCGAGGTACAGTCGAAGGCAGGCGAGATTCTGAAAGATGCAGCAAAGAAGGAGCTGACATCGGGACGCGGGCCGACAGGAGTCGCGGCAGCAGCGATCTACATCGCTTCAATTCTGTGCAACGAAAGGAGGACGCAACGCGAAGTAGCTGATGTCGCAGGCGTCACAGAGGTTACAATTAGGAACAGGTACAAGGAATTGACGGAGAAGCTCGGCATTGATATTCAGCTCTGAGTGTACCATTGATTTTCAGACTTCGGAGCCGGAGAACTTGGGTTCAAATCCCATCCCTGGCTCCACACACAGACTCATATGCTTTTCGTTAAATTTTGCCTTCTAAAGAGCTTTGGACAGTTCATTTCGTTGACATGTTGGTAGATTGATTCGATTAGTTCACCCCGCTTCCTTAACTTTCTCACGGGCACTCCGGTTTTCATGTAAGGTAGAGCCAAGTTTAATTTGGAGATTTTCGTCTCCTCAACTATTTGACAGTTGAGAAATGTATGGTACCAATTGTTAATCCATTGAACACAACTTGTGCTGTGTAGTCACCGGGGATCTTTGGGGTTTTGAAGTTGCAAATGTATTGCTCCAAATCCTCGGAGATGCGGTAATCGTGTGAGGTCAAGCCAAATTTGAAGGTTTGGATGATTGTTGATGGGTTACTTGTCTTGAAGATACGGATCTCTAGTTCCTCGTTGTATACGGGTGGTTGTTTTTTCATCCACTATGCCATTAATATGGAGGTTGAATTTTATGGGCATTCTACGTCCAGCTTTGGCCGTTTCCGTGAAGTGGCTCAGATCCAACACAGCCCAATTTCTTATGATATAGTCAAAATCTTCTATCCCCCCGTTGCCCAATGAATCTTGAGTTTCGATGATGACTTTGTAGAATCCATCTTTGAATTTCAATGTGTCTATTTCCAAAATCCAGCGTTGTGTACTTGGGTTATAAGCCGCTGGGGTCATGCTGATCGGCAATGTGAACCCCCCGGAAGAATCGGTCTGAACAATTGCAAACTTGACGCTGGCAACTCCGGTCGGATCGTCGGCCTGGAGATGTAAGTGAATATTCCCTTGCAGTGCAGAGTTCTCGGCAATGGAGAGGTTCGTTATACTGGGTGCGGCGTTGTCCAGGAAAACTGATATGCTGGATTCTTGTGTGTTGCCCAATTGATCTTGGGTTAGCTGTGATATAATGTAATTGCCGTCTGGAAAACCATTGAGTGTGAAGGGCGCGGTGTAATCTGTCCACGCACCTTCGGATTCCATTGTGGAAATTCGGAATTTCTTGTTTGCCAGTCCTGCTCCTGCGTCAGCGCCTTCGATTGAGAACGGTGTTGCTCGGCTCACTGCTGTTGGTGATTCTGAGTTCTGTGGTGCGCCGATCAGAATTTCAGTTTGAGGTGGAGTATTATCGATGTATACCGCAATCTGTTCTGATGCTTGATTGTTTAATCTATCTTCAGCGGTTGCTTCGATGATGTATTCGCCGTCAGGGAGATTCGTGAAGCGTACCGGAGTTAGGTATTGTTTCCACCCTGAGTCATATTGAGAATTGAAAATTCTGTATTCAATTCTCTCCAATCCCACTCCGACGTCGTTTGCTGTTATGGTTAGTTCACTATTTCTTGAAATGTAGACGGGTGAAGTTGAATATCGAGGTTGGCTTGTGTCTAATTCTAAAGTAGGCGGCGTATCGTCAAGTCTAAACTGTACCACCTGAGTCTCGTCGTTTCCATATCGCTCCAAGAATTTTATTTCCAAGTTGTAGTCCCCGTCTTCGCTTTCAATTCCAAAAATGCTTCCAAAGGATAAGGGGGCAGTATAATCAAGTTCATTTCCTCCAAAATCTGGGAGACGCAGGCGTATGTTTCCAGTGAAGTCTTTTCCGGGATAAGTTGGTGTGTCTATCTGTAATGTGGTGATGGAAGTAACAAAAGTTGAAGAGGGGGAATTAACAGTTGGCCCTCCAAAGAGTAGTACCGGGTTTGCGCTGACTTTGAATGGGCCTGCCATTAACACATCTCCTGCCCAGTTCCCTACGTGATCAAAGACTGTTACTACGAGGTACCAGTCCCCGGGTCCCGCTCCTTCGAGTTCAATATGAGGACTCGTGGAGAATTCCCAATGATACGCTATGGGCTGAAGCTCCTCCGACCAGTCCAGATTAGCCAGTTGTTCTAGCATCTCTTGATTGCTGGCGTAAAACCATTCATAGACGTATTCCTTTATACCGCTGGTATCATCATTGCCGCCCAAGAGGTCCACTTGGATGTCCGTGTAGGGCGAGCCAAATGTTGAGCTGAATGTAAAAGTGTAACTTGTTGGGTTGTTCGGAGGTGTGTTATCCGGTTCACTTATTCCATGCTCATCCAATAGTACCCAAAATTTTGATGCAGTCTGCGGATCATATCTGGATCGGAAAGCATTGAACAAGTCATGTATATTCCAAACGTGATCTTTTCCCATGGGCCAAACATCTAACAAACCAGGGTCGGGGTCGAAGTTTTCTATTAGACTGACTAATTCCCCAAAGGTGAGGTCTATTGCATCATGTGCTTCGTTTGCCGGGTCAGTTAAGTCCCAGAGTAAACAGGCTATGTTGCCTTCCACACTATCCCAAGCAGCATCAGAATCATCATCAGAACCATAGTCAAAAATCAAGTGCGCAGATTCAATATCGCCCAGGGATAGAGTGTAGTCAATTCCGTAACGCTCAGAAGCGATGCAAGAGTAATACTCTGCCCATCCTTCTACCCAGGCATGTTCTGGGTTGAATTCATCCTCAAAGCTGTGGTTTCCGTATATACTGAACGGCGGGCCCAATTCAAAGATTTTGCTCATGATGTGATGCCCATACTCGTGGAATATTACCTCATAAAAATCCTCGGTAGATCGTTTTTGGATTGCATAAAGATGAATCCCTGCAACATCGTTGATCATGCCTCTTTTAATGAGGCTCAGGCTTTCGGATAGGTCTTCTGGTAAAAGGCCTTCAAGGAATTCTATTAGTTCTGTTGGGTAATAATCCTCAACTCCAGGTGGGAGCCGCCTATATATGTTCAAATAGTCAGCTATTAGCTCGGGGAGATAAAAGGAAGCAAGCCTCTCGATTGCAAAATAGTCATCGATAAACACGTTGACTTTTCGCAATTCAATACCCGTTTCTTCTTTGACATGACGCCATGCGAGATCGACGATGTGCATAACCTCAAACGCTACTTCGCAATCAGCGTTATCTGGCGCTAATGAGCCGATGTCCCATGTGGTGCCGTCACCCATGTCTTTGTTGGTGTTTGTCTTAAAAGAGTAAATTTTACCACCTAGCCACCCCACTTCGTCTTTGACAGCAGCTGCTCCATTAGACGCCATTATTTTGAGGTAGATGTCTCTACCATTTTCGTCGCCGATTATTGTCCAGCCGTCGTCGTTGTTTACTGAAAAGGAAAAGTACCCGTTGCTATCTGTATAAACTGCTCCGAGATAGGCATCTGGCCATGGAAGATGTTGCCATCCCACTGTAGGATAATTGAAAATCTCTTCATCATAAATTTCCACTCTGGCATTAGGTATAGGTACAAGGGCACCCGTTTCTGAACCCATATGATGAACCATCAGGCGTCCTTTTACTGTGATTTTAGGTTACGCTGCGTTAGCTAAACCAAAAAGTAATGAACTTGCAAAGAACATGGTCACAATTAAGCACACCACTAGACTTTTCCCAAACCCTAGTTTAGCATTCAAGAAGGAATCTCCCAGTCTCGAGAATAAACGTTTAAAGAAAAAAAGTGCAGCTACAAATAATTAAATATTTCGGAGAGTCCGCAATAGGTTATGCATCAAATTCATCACAAGTGTGGCGTGTTCTTTACAAGATCGAAGATTAAAAAGTCAGTTTCGACCCCTAGACTTAATAGGCCTAAAGTTTTTTCATGAAAGAAGGGTCAGAATTTCACAATAGAACTCTTTAATGGTTTTTCCTAGAATTGATGATTCTTCAAGAGTCAAAAAATAAACAGTATGATTTCATCGCTGGTTCAATGGCCGAAAGGATTTGCCATTCTAAAATCACAGTCTGATCTATTGCCCGGTATGCTTTCCCTTGTTTGCCTTTTCAATTACCTGGGAAGAAAGCCATTTTCAAGATTTGCGCCTTGACAATGTCGCCGACGGATGTGGGCCTGAACTCCACTTTAAACTTTTTGAAAGGCTACATCCCTTCTTTTAGGCATTTGCTTGCGTTTTCTATAGATTGCAGGACTATCCCCTTTGTGACATACTCAAATCCTACTCGATGAATGAGTGCTTCCGTTTATGATGTGAAAGGCGCTCGTCATGCATTCGCTGTCCGAAATTGAGGAACCGTGCGAACGGCGTGTTATCGATGTTCTATCTCCTAATCTCTTTTCATATCAAAGAATGCCTTTGGTCTATGACATTCTATTCCTACTTTCCAATGCTTAAAGAGACAAGAACTCATGTCCAGTTCATACAGTTTTTAAAGTTTCAAGGCAATTTCTCTGAATTGTTGATGCTTTCGCTCCATTGATAAACCTTAATGTGCTTTGGGCGTCTTCCCGTTTAATGTCGCTAGTGCCGAAGCCTATTTATTGCTTTTTGCCGTTCCCCCACTGGGAATAGCGGTGCAGATCGGTAGAACTTTGCTAAAACCAGCTGCTTTGTGTTTGATAGCGGGCGGAATCCTCACCATCATTTCTTCAGTCATTGTTTTCATTTGGGGCAGGCTCGTAAGTACGACGCTTGGCACACTTATTGTTATTCTTTTCTTTCTCGTGGCCATTTCCGAAATCTCAGTATCCAGGCCGTTATGGCGCACCGAAATAGGTGCCTGGAAGAGCATTATTACATGGATGGGTTTCTCACTTATCTGCAGGGGACTTATCCTTTACTTCTCGTCCGGCGATGTCTTTTATGCGAACTCGATCATCGGAGCCATTGAAATACTTACGTTTGTGTTTGTTTTTGTGAAAAAGGAGTATTTCATCCCGCCAGAGGCGGAGAGAGCCGTTGCGATTAAGAAACTGGAAGCTTCGCTCGTGAAAACGGTTTCGGAGTGCCCTACATGCAAGGGACTCGTTGAGAAGGACTGGCTTTCCTGCCCGTATTGCGGCTCTGCCCTCCCAAAGATTTGTGGAAAGTGCGGTGCCCAGCTACGGCCCGAGGAGATCAAATGCAGTTGTTGCGGTGCTGAGATCGAGCACCCTGAACTGCTGATCGGACACGTGGAAACGCTCAAAGCCCTTGCTGAGGAAGAGGGTTCTCTTGAAGTGAGGTCTGGTCGGTATGCAAAACTTGCAGAAGCCCTTCTGAAACTCGGCCGAACGAACGAAGCACTCGATGCATATACCAAGGCAATCGAGTTTACCGCTTTTGATAGGAAAAAGAGTTTTTACATGGTCAAAATGGCGACGATTCTTAAGAACACTGGAAAGACCCAAGATGCCATCAAAATCGTTGAAGAGGCGTTGAAACTCGACCCCGAGGATTACGCAGGAGCTGCGAAATTAAAAGAGCAGATCTTGAAGCCAAATGATGAGCGTGAAGCGTGCCGAGTTGTGGAAAGAGCGGCAGCCGCCTGATCACGGCCGCACTCTTTTTAATTTTAGATAATCGACTTTGCCATCAGATATCCTGCCAAAAAGAATCTCCTTCTTCACACCGTGAGCAAGCCTTACGGCTCTCGAGATCTCCGGCCATGTCACGCGGTATTCCGTTGGCACGGCATGAACAAGGTATTTCGAGTGGTGCTTGTCTGGGTCAGCGTCGTAAACTCTGAAATGCGATCCATACTTGAACCCAGTCTTGACGATGAGCCCCCTTCTTCTCAAATCGCTGTATACCCTAAACCTCAGATCGAAGTCCGTCTGGATCTTCTTGGCGCGCCTCCTGAGCCCGTTCAAACTGATCTTTCTACTTGACTTTGCACTCTTGAGAACAATTCTTTTTTCCTCGAGCAAAAAGGCTGTCTCGATCATCGATAGTTGTAGCGCATTGCCGATTCTTTTTCCATAAAATTCTCGATCGTAAAGTTGCTGAACTGCTCCCTCTTCAAAGACCAGGGCTCGATCCTCGAAAAGCACCGCTTCGACCATTTCCATTTCCTTTATTTCCGACGAGAATCGACCTTTTGGAATAACGGAGGAGGCCTTATAATATGTGATATCTCCTTCCTCATCCACAACCGCAACGAGAAGTTCCTTTCTCGTTTTTTCAGATCTTTCAACATCGTGAAGGAATTTTCCAATATCGAAGAGTGATCTTTCGGTGATCGCAGAAACCCAAAATTTTGTCGCGGAACTCGCGGGTGTTCCTCCCCTTGGAAATACTCGGAAATCGAAATCGCTTGTGCCACGCTTAACAATATAACCCCTCTGCCTCAAATCGCGGTAGACCAAATAATCAATTTCGAAATCTTCACACACGCATGCAGCACGCCTCATGATATTAGAGAAACTAATCGTCGACGGCCCCTCGTAGACGACTAGACGTCCCGTTTCAACGAGGTAGCACGCCTCGAGGAGGTCAAGTTCTAGACCGCCACCTGAGCGGGGATATCCATAGAATCCTTTATTGTAAATCTGACTCCCTTCGGCCGCGTCTTCAATGATTACTGAATCTTTGACGATAACCCCGGGCATGCATCTTGCAATTCTGTTTCAGTTATTATAGTTATTCGCTAAACCCATGATGACCACGGTGGCCCACAGTGAAAGCCCAAGGTGCATACCAGAGATTTAAGTTCGTCAAGTATCCTCGCAGAACATTGATAGGGCCTCCAAAGCTGATGATTTATCAGAAAAAACGATAAATTATATATACCATATGTTGTTAACCAAATGTTACCTAGAAGTGGTTAATATGACTGACTTAGACACCGTTCTCTCTATCATCGAAAATCCCACCCGCAGAAGGATCCTTGAAGCACTTGTCAGGGAGCCGCATTACCCGTTACAGCTCTCGCGAGAACTGCGAATGAGCCAACAGGCCATCATGAAACATCTCAAAGTACTCGAAGAAAACAATCTAGTGCGAAGCTTCCTGATGGAGAGCGACCGAGGCGGACCAGCAAGGAAGGTCTACGTCCCGGTAAGAGGGTTCACCATTCTCGTCGATGTGGGACCAGGCTTGTTCAACGTCGAGGTTCTATCGCGTGAGAACTTCCACATCGAATCTGAAACTGAGTTGAAATTACAGGAAAAGGAGCGTATCGATTTCGATCTCTTTTGTCAGAGGTACTCTGAAGTGAGAAAACAGATCGAGGCGATCGACAAAGAACTTGAGGAACTCCAGAACCGCAGACACGCTCTCATAGAGAAAAAGGAGAAACTACTGAGCGAGACAAGAGAGCTCATTGAATCGCATATCGCGGATTACGAAGCGAGACGCGTGATCTATGAGTCGGTCAAGCACCCTACGCTAACGGCGGCCCAGATCGCGAAAGCGTTGGGACTGCGGGATGAAGTTGTCGGAGAGATATTGAGCACGATAAATGGAGGGGGTTGAGGTGTGGGATAAAGTCAGGTTGAAGGCCCTCATGGACCAGTACGAGGAGGAGCTTAAAAAGCTCGCTAAAGAGACGAATGAAAGCATCATAAAAACGATTGAAACAATCGAGAGAACAAGCGAGAAAGTATTGAAAGAGCTGGCAAAAGAGAGTAAGGAAGCGGAGGAAAGCGTGAAAAGGACAGCAAAGAAGATCATCGATGAGGTTAAGCAAGAGACCCCCCAGGTCGTGGAGAACCTGCGGGCAGTGGAGCGGGCTGTGAGAAAACAAATTGAACACATCGAGGACGAGCTGAAGAAGTTATTGACCGAATAGTTTATATAGATGTTCTTTTTAATTACATTATGTAACCACAGGTTGATAACCTGTGGTTGTTACCATTACAATAATGGAGGTGATCGTATGAGAAAGGAAGACCGCGAGCGAGAGGGTATCGTTCCACGATCTTACTGGGGACCACTTAGTCTGTTAGACGAAATGGAAAGGATGCTTGACAATCTGAGAATGGGATGGGGCGAGTCCTGGTTCCCGTCCTTCAGGGCGCTCGGTGGCGGATTCGAACGCGTTCCAGTGATCGACATCAAGGACACCGGTGACAAGTACATCGTTCAGGCAGAAATGCCAGGGATCAAAAAGGATGATGTCGAAATCGAAATCGTTGACAACATGCTAGAGATCCGCGCGAAGAAAGAGGAAGAAAAAGAGGAAAAGGGCATCGGTTATGTCCGGAGGGAGAGAGGCCGACTTTCATTTTACAGAAGAATTCCAATCTATGATGACATAGACCAGGACAAGATCGAGGCGCGAATGGAGGACGGGGTCCTGGAGATCACCCTTCCCAAGCTCAGAAAAGTCGAGGAGAAAAGAAAGAAGGTGGAGGTTAAATAAGACCTCCCATCTTAATATTTTTAAGGAGCGGACAAAGCTATGGACACATCAGAAAAAGTACTCAAGGTTGCAGAGGCGAAATCAAAAGACGCGGGGAGAGGCATTGCACGCGTCGATCCTGCCGTGATGGAAGTACTCGGACTGACGGCTGGAGATGTAATACAAATTGAGGGTAAGAAGAGGACTGTGGCGATCGTCTGGCCTGGATATCCTGAGGACGCCAACAGGGGGATCATCAGGATCGATGGTACCATTAGACGGAACGCCCAGACGAGTATAGATGAAAAAGTTGCGATCAAGAAAGTTAGTGTAAAGGAGGCTCAAAAGATTACATTCGCCCCGACTGAACCCCTGAGGATTATGGGTGGTGAGGAATACCTCAATCAAACCCTTGAGGGCAGGGCGGTCACGAGGGGCGATGTCATTGAGATCAATGTAATGGGTAGGAGAATCGACCTCGTCGTCGTTTCTTACACGCCAACAGCTGATGCTGTTATTGTCAATCGTAATACCGAGGTCAAGATTAGCGAGAAACCAGTAAAGGAGATTGCCCAAAAGGTGCCGAAGGTCACCTATGAGGACATCGGTGGCCTGAGCGAAGAAGTCAAAAAGGTGAGAGAGATGATTGAACTCCCGCTCAGGCACCCTGAACTCTTCGAGCGACTCGGCGTCGAAGCTCCAAAAGGCGTCCTTCTCCATGGACCACCAGGTACTGGCAAAACCCTACTGGCGAAGGCGGTCGCTGGTGAGACAAATGCAAACTTCATCTCGATCGGTGGACCCGAGATCATGAGCAAGTTCTACGGTGAGAGCGAAGAGCGGTTGCGGGAGATTTTCAAAGAAGCTGAGGAAAATGCACCAAGCATCATCTTCATCGATGAGATTGACTCAATTGCCCCGAAAAGGGATGAGGTCACGGGGGAAACCGAGAGAAGGGTTGTTGCCCAGCTACTTGCACTTATGGACGGTCTCGAGTCAAGGGGAAAAGTCGTCGTCATCGGTGCAACGAACAGGCCGAATGCACTTGACCCTGCACTCAGACGACCCGGTCGGTTCGATAGAGAGATCGAAATAGGTATACCTAATAGGAATGGACGGCTTGAAATCCTCCAGATCCACACACGCGGTATGCCGCTGGACAGTGATGTCGACCTCGAAAAGCTCGCAGATCTTACACACGGTTACGCTGGAGCCGATTTGGCGGCTCTCTGCAAAGAGGCTGCTATGCACGCTTTGCGCAGGGTTCTTCCAGAGATCGATCTAGAAATGGAAAGCATCCCAGTAGAAATTCTTAACAAGATCAATGTCAAGAAGGAGGACTTCTTTGCAGCGCTGCGCGAGATGCAACCCTCGAGCTTAAGGGAGGTTCTGATCGAATCACCCAACCTGCATTGGGACGACATCGGTGATCTTGAGGAGGCGAAGAGGGAACTCAGGGAAGCAGTTGAATGGCCACTGAAGTACGGTGAAGTCTTCGAACACCTCGATGCGAAGCCACCCAAAGGCGTACTCCTCTACGGCCCACCAGGTACTGGAAAGACCATGTTGGCAAAGGCGGTAGCGACGGAGAGTGAGGCGAACTTCATCAATGTCAAGGGACCGGAATTTCTCAGCAAGTGGGTCGGTGAGAGTGAAAAAGCGGTAAGAGAGACCTTCAGAAAAGCAAGACAGGCTGCGCCCTGCATCATATTCATGGACGAAATCGACTCGATAGCACCGGTAAGGGGGGGCGATTTCGACAGTCGCGTCACTGAGAGAGTCATCAGCCAGTTACTGACAGAGATGGACGGACTCGAGAGCCTACATAACGTTGTAGTCATCGCAGCAACAAATCGTCCCGACATGCTCGATCCAGCGCTCCTACGACCAGGCAGGTTTGATCGGCTAGTTCACATTCCTGCCCCCAATCTGGAAGGCCGGAGAAAGATCCTCGAGGTTCATGTAAGAAAGAAGCCCTTAGCCGATGATGTAGATCTCGACGACCTTGCAAAGCGCACGGAGGGGTACACCGGTGCGGACCTCGCAGCACTCGTCAATGAAGCTGTCATGCTCGCCATGCGGGAAATCATCTCAAAAGGTGGCGAGGTCAATTCAGAGTCGCTCAAGAAGGAGAAGGTACAGATGAGGCATTTCCTCGAAGCACTCAACAAAGTTAGACCACTCTCACGTTCCGAGCTGATAAAGTACCAGAAGATCGCAAAAGACTTTGAATATGTGAGGTGATCGCAATGGTAAAGGATAAGAGGAGGAGGGACTGGGACGACTTCTTCGGCGGTTTTGATGAAGAATTCGAAGAGATGCGCCGGAGGATCGAGAGGATTATGGAGAGACTGATGAGCGGGGATGTACCATTGGAAAGGGAGCCGATGATCTATGGATTCTCCATGAGAATCGGCCCCGACGGGAAACCGAGGATACAGGAATTCGGTAACACGATACGCAAGAGAGAAGAGGTCGTAAAGAGAGAGCCGCTAACAGACATTATCGAGGAAGCGGACAAAGTCAGGATTATCGTCGAACTCCCAGGTGTCGAGAAGGAGGATATCAAACTGAATGCAACGGAGGACTCCCTCGACATCGAGGTAGACAACCCTGACAGACGATTCGAGAAGCGCATCGAACTCCCGTGCGAAGTCGACCCCGATAGCGCGAAGGCGACCTACAAAAACGGTGTCTTGGAGATTCTACTGAAGAGGGCAAAAGTAAAGGAGAGAGGTAAAGAGATCAGGATCGAGTAGGAAGGTCGATCGGTGATCACTCGATGATCACCCGACCTCCCAGACATACAAGAAATACATCTGACAATGAGCAAGCCTTATATAGAAGCTCGCCTTGTTTACAATTGTGCAGAGAGGAGAGCTCATCGAGGGCATCAGAGACATCTTGGCTAAGGCGGGATTCTATGTGTCAAAACCAATCGCCATGAGGAGCATCAGTTTTGACATTGTCGCGCGGAGAGATGAGACGCTCCTCATCATCAAGGTTCTCAGCAACGTTGATGCTTTCTCAAAAGAAAACGCCGAGGAAATGAAGGTACTTGCCGAAGCGCTTCAGGCTTCTCCTTTGCTCATCGGTGAAAAATCTGGTTCTGGGGACATTGAAGAGGGTATCGTCTACTCGCGATTCGGTGTTCCGATTATTTCAATAGAAACCCTCGCAGACTATCTCTTAGAGGGGGTCCCGCCATTCATTTTTGCGGCTCCCGGCGGTCTCTATGTGCGCCTGGACAACGAATTACTGAGGTCTATCAGGGAGGAGAGAAATATCAGCCTCGGTACACTAGCTGAGGTCGCGGGCGTCTCGAGAAGAACAATCAAAATGTACGAATCGGGGATGGGCGCGATGATCGATGTTGCACTCAAGCTCGAAGAATTCCTCGGTGAATTCCTCGTTTTGCCCCTCGATCCATTCAAATATACTGCTGAGACTGCTGGCCACCTTACAGATCTTAGCGGGATGGATGACTTTAGCCGAGAGGTTTTCATGCTACTCAGCAGGCTAGGATACTCCGTTGTGCCGACAGCACGGTGCCCATTCGAAGCACTAACGAGGGACGATCGGACTTTGATTCTGACAGGCGTAGGGAAGGATGAGACAAAGCTCGTTGAGAAGGCGTGCATCGTTGGCGATATTTCTAAGATCACAGAGAAGAAATCAGTCATATTCTTGAGAAGGGCGAAGTCCCGACAGAATATCGGTGGGGCAGCGATTATTGGTAAAGATGAATTGAAGAAACTGAACGAATCAGAAAAACTCTTTGAACTAGTCATTGCGCGTTGTGGGATTAATGAGAAGAGTTGAACTCAACGGCACGACGATCAATGTCCTGCCGGTTGTCAAAGGCCTTGTTTCGGAGGAATCTGCGGTTGAAAAGGCCTTTGAGCTTGTTTGTCCTGAGGTTGTTGGAATCTCGATATCTCCTGAGGAACTAGAAGGCCTCAGGAGAAAAGAGGATTATGAAAAGTATGAGCCGAGCGATCTTGAGATCGCTTACGGAAATCTCCTCTCGTTGTTCGGGGCGGTCAAAATCCCTCCACCCTGTTACGTTAAAGCTCTAGAACTGAGTGAGAGAACAAAAACCCCGCTCGTTGCGATCGATATGGATGAGGAATACTATACAGAGGCATACTGCAACTGCATCGGTACAATTGACCTCCTCCAAGAATCTTTTTTCGTAAGGAGATTGACCAGAAAAAAATTTGACCTCTCGTCCCCGCATAACTTCGTTCTTGACTGGGACAAGAAGGTCAACGCCACAAGTGGATTCAGGAAACTTTTGCAGATGAGGGAACAATACATGGCAGAGAGAATTATGCAAATGGCTCCGCTCTATAAAAAAATCCTCGCTGTTGTTGAATACGAGAGAGCGAACGGTATTGTAGCGAATTTGGAGAGAACATCGACAAGAAATTAGTACTCGATCCCCTCTCGTGCTCCCATACCGTCGTCGTATGGATGCTTCACCGCTTTCATTTCCGTTACAAGATCCGCGACGTCAATCAACGCTTCTGGTGCGTTGCGTCCCGTGAGGACGACGTCGACTCCAGGGTTACGTTTTTTCAAAAGTTCAAGGACGTCATCAACATCGATCAGTCCAAAATCGACTGCAATGCATATCTCATCTAGAATAACGAGATCATAAAGACCTGAAGTGAGCGCCTCACTAGCAAACACCATGCCTCTTGCTGCTTCTTCAGTGTCTTCTTTCTTGTGCTTTCCCTTCACGACGAACATCCCGGTTCCAAACTGTCTAAGCGTTATTGTATCAAATTTTTTCACCGCTTTGACCTCTCCACACTCCCCACAGCGTTTCATGAACTGGATAATACAAATGCGCTTTCCGTGTCCCGCTGCCCTCATCGCCAGACCAAAGGCCGCCGTCGTCTTTCCTTTTCCATCCCCAGTATACAGAATAACAAGGCCTGACAAGTCCAACGCCTCCTCGGACTCGAACATATACTCCGCTCTAATTAAATACACTTACACACTGTGATTCCCAACAATTCGTAAAAGAAGCATTGCCAATATGGTGGGGAATGAGCGTCGAGAAGATGATCGGGTCAACATTATTTATTCACATGATCCTTATTTACCAATATGCTGGAAATCGAGGTTAAGTCCCCTTGCAGTGATATCGGACGCGTCAAAAGTCACCTTGAGTCTATCGGCGCATCCAGAGTGGGAACATCAAGGCAAGTTGATATTTATTTCACTCATCCCCTTCGAAGATTCGCTGTGACTGATGAAGCCCTCCGCATTCGAAAAGAGGGGGATCGTTGCACACTTGTTTACAAAGGACCGAAGATCGATTCTGAAACGAAGACGCGCGAGGAGATTGAAGTTGAGGTATCTGACTGCGACCTGATCTCCTCGATTCTGAAGAAATTGGGATTCGACATCGCTGGTAAGGTTACGAAAGAGAGAACGGTATACAGGACTGGAGCCCTCATAGTTTGTCTTGATGAGGTCGAAGATCTGGGAAGTTTTGTAGAAATTGAGTACGCAGGTGAAGATTTCGAAAAGGGGAAGGGAGAGATTCTGTCCTTAATGAAGGAGCTACGTCTAAGTCACAATGAGCGGCGATCCTATCTCGAACTCCTATTGATCAAAAGATCAAGAAAAGGTGAATAGCGTTAAAATGAAAATAAATAATTAAACTCATAAAAAGGCGTATTATTGGTTTGCGTAGGGCGAGCCGATTTAGAAACCCATCCGCTCTCGACGTCTACATCGATGATATCTTCTCTACGATGAACGCCTTGATCTGTGGGTCATCCGGTATGGTAAGAGATTTCTTGAATCTCTCGGAGCCATCAGGAAGATAATAACCCCTCGAAAGCGAGATAAATTCATTCTCGCCATCTTCAGTAATCGCCTTTTTTCTAGCGATCTCAATGAAGTTGTTCCTTCCGAAGGGTATCTTCTCAGCGCTTATCGTCACAAATTCTACCTTCTTGCCTGATACTTCATCATCCATTTTTAGCCTCCTGACCGGCTTGTTCGAGAAGGTTCGGAAACCTAATAAAAGTTTCCACAAGACGATAATTCTCGACCTGGCTTTGCCCGCCCACATATCATTAGGCAGAGATATGACTTGTTCGCGTCGAAAGAGTTAGAGAAAAAAGTCGATAAGAAAGACGGGGCACCGACAAGTAGAAATATTCAACTGAAAATTGAAAGCTGTGGTATCTGGAATCCAGGCGCCTGCTGGCGTCCGACCATACAGGTTCTGTCCTCGATGCGGACGTCCCGTCATACCAGAGGCGAATTTCTGCGCTTTCTGCGGACAACGGTTGTATGTTCCATTCGATATTCCCACTTTGCCTTACCCATCAACTCAATCCGCAATGAGTGTAATGAAGCAGATTCTCAGGGGCGTTGGAACATATACAGTTCTCAGCCTTGTGGCCGTAACGATACTGAATATCCTCATTCTTATCTGGAGTGTTCAAGTGGTTCTCCCGAATACGCCAAATTACCATACAACCCTTTTCGTCATCGTCCCTTGGGTCGTCAATCTCGTTGAGCTCACGGGAATTTCGTTCGCGATTTATCATGTCTTACTCGTCATTGCGATCGTGAGTTCTTTTGCATTCCTTATTTGGAAGAGTTGGAGGTTGTTCATTAAGGAGTTGTCCGTCGAAAAACCGGTGGAGGTGCATAGCCCACTTTATACAGTCGGCACGATATTTTTTGCTGTCCTTTTTTTCAATGTCGTTTATTATATTATCCTCGATGCTGCTGGCATCACCCCGAAAACACCAGAATTCGAGGATCGGGAGCTGTGGAAGCTTCTTTATAGTTTTGCTAGTGCCTCCGTC
This sequence comes from Methanomassiliicoccales archaeon, assembly GCA_029907465.1. Classification (NCBI taxonomy): domain Archaea; kingdom Methanobacteriati; phylum Thermoplasmatota; class Thermoplasmata; order Methanomassiliicoccales; species Methanomassiliicoccales archaeon. The sequence goes on along the minus strand of JARYLV010000016.1, from coordinate 3,750 downwards.
TGGGAGGAGATCGTGAGCAGGATGCTGTTGATCGGCGTCCCCCTGTTCATAATTGATCTCGCAAGGAAACGAAAAAGGAAATTGAAGAGTTATTTCTTAGGAGGCGACTTCCCCCTGGGTAAGCCTGAAATCACGTTCCTCATTATTTCCAGCGTCTTTTTTAGCTCCGCCCATATATTCAGCTGGGATGCATTCAAGCTCATGCCGACTTTTGTTGCTGGCCTTGCCCTCGGCTACCTCTTTCTCACTCAAGGCATTTATGCATCGATCATGCTCCACTTTATGGTCGATTATTTATCGATTCCAACCCAAGTTTTCCCTGGCCTCGCATTTCTCCTCATGATGGGACTGGCGATCCTTGCGTGGGTTGCGGTAGGTTTCCTTTACTTCGTTAATTATACGTCGAAGGCCATTGGTTTCATCATCGGAAGAAAGATCTGGCCGGATTCGATCACTGTTGGGAAAGAACCAAGGAAGCCATGGGGAGCCGATAACCCAATGCAAATCGACGTAAAACAGTATGGTCTACAAAACAGAGAGTCTTTCGGATTCTCCTGCCCATATTGTGGGTGCACCGAAGCGAGATATCGGGATGGGAGATTCGAATGCATGCGATGTGGACGAATTGTCAACTGATTTCGGCGATCAGCTTGGTTAACCTTTCCTTCGATAATTCCGCATCAGGCATATTCCTCGCCTCGATAACCAGTTGTCCTTTGTAATTCTTGAGCGCTCTCAGCACTCTCTTGAAATCGAGCGTTCCGTTTCCTATGGGGAGATGTTCATCATACTGGCCACAATTATCATGGATGTGAACGTTGACGAACCTACTGGTATGTTCGAGAAACGCATCTATGGATCCGCAGGTATGCGCATGACCGATGTCAAAACAAACATCAATCTCGAAGCCGTTCAACATTTCAAACAAGTCTTCCGGCGTTTTTCCCATAGTCACAGGCGTTTCTGGCATGTTCTCAAAACCGACCCTCACACCCGTTTCGATAGAAACTCTCTCTATTGCCTTGAGCGATTCGTGTACGGCGCGATACACGCCCTCCCTATCCAGCAACCCAATCGGGGACCAGAAACCCGGGTGGATCGTATAGACTTGGAAATTCATTCGATTCGCCGCAAGAAGCCCGTCGACGATCTCCCTTACTGCCGCCTCTCTCAACCTGGGGTTTAGGCTCCCGATATTGACATCACTCAAGGGTCCGTGCGCTGAAAAATTCATGTTGTAAGAAGGTGCGACTTCATGAAATGTCTTTTCGATCTCGGGAAGGAAGTGTCGCCCTTCCCCCACAATCTCCCAAGCATCAAACTTCTGACTAATAAAGCCCAATGCCATTTCAAAATCTAACATAGAAAAAACGGGTGAAGAAACAGCGATCATCTGCCTATCCCTCCCCGCCCACAGTGCTCGGCGCGATCGTGTCGATGAGTCCGGTGATGTTCTCATCCTCAATCACAACTTCGATCGAACCAAGAGGCGGATCCCGATCCTCGATGAAGCTCAGTTTTCCAACAAATGCCACTTGTTTGTTGATCCTGAATTTCACCATATTGCCTTCTCTTCCTCTGAGGAGCACAGCACGCGCTGAATCGAGAATCTTCATATTCCTAATGAGCTCACTGAGTTTTTCAACTGAAGTTGCGTTAGCGACGAAGCCGTCCTCAGATTCCATCAGAGTGCTCTCTGGAAAAATATTGTAGATCGCTCTTTTGACTTTTTCAGGGTCTTCAGTAGGATAGCACCTCGCCCGCACTGTGATTATAGGCATGCGAACCGGATACCGGAAAAAGTATTTAAATCGGACTGCTTCATCATCAGCGCAGATGAGGGAGCGCGTTCTCGAATTTCTGGCGAGCAATGGGATATTACTTGAACCAAGTGCGCTCGAAATCGTCATGTCAAAAGACGATCCGATCGCTTTTGTTCAATCTGTGATTTCATTCATGAAACAGCACCCCCTCATCGTCACCGCAGCAGACCTGGAAGAATATATGAGATACCAATCGGCGGCGGAGACTCCTGCTTCAATGAATGTGCTACCAAGCAATGAAGGGTTTCGAACAAACATGAACCAACGGGGTGGTGTTAGGAAGATCGGTGAGGTGAAAATTTTGAAGGATATAACCGGTAATTCGACATGCGAGGGCAACATATCTGACTTTGCGCGGTATTTTTTGGATAGATTCAACGCGATCAAACGAATGCTTGCTCATAGGAGGGAATTGGCTGGCTCCCTCCCGATCTCCCGCGCGCTAAAACTTGAGCGTGATGTGAGGGTCATCGCGATGGTCAACGAAGTCAGGACGACTAAAACAGGTCATAAAATACTGGAGATAGAAGATGAGGAGGAGAGGTGTCTCGCCCTTATCCCAAAGGATTCCCCTTTGATCAACGATTCCGTCGTTCCTGATGAGGTGATCGGGATCGTGGGAAAATCGAATAGGAAAGGCGAAATGCTCATCGTCCAGGAGATCATCAGACCCGATGTCCCCCTGAAAAGCAGATTCGAGCGAAATGGTGCTACCTCAATGATCGCTTTTGCATCAGACATCCACGTAGGTAGCAAGACATTTTTGAGAAAACAATGGGATGCAATGGTGAACTGGCTCAGGACCGAGGGTGTTTCAAGTGGCGTCAGTTATTTGATCGTGCCAGGCGACTGCGTCGACGGCATCGGCGTTTTTCCAGACCAGGAGGAGGAACTCGTTATCGATGACATTTTCAAACAATACGAGATGCTCAGCGAGCTTCTGAAGGAAATCCCGGACGGCGTGACAATCGTCCTCCAGCCAGGCAATCACGATGCGGTGAGACTCGCCGAACCGCAACCAGCATTTCACAAAGAGATCGCGGATCTTTTCGATTCTCAAGTCGTCATGATCGGCAACCCCTGCTACCTCGAGATCGAAGGGAGAACTATCCTCTCATACCACGGCAGGAGCATTGACGATCTGATAGGCAATATCCAGTCCCTTACTTACGCTAATCCAATCGATGCTATGAAGGAGATGCTCAAGAGGAGACACCTCGCCCCAATTTACGGGGGGAAAACACCCATTGCACCTGAGAAGAAAGACTTCCTTGTCATCGACCCCGTCCCAGATATTTTTGTTACAGGTCATGTCCACGGCGCTGGCGTCTCCGATTATCGCGGTGTGAGGATCATCAATGCGTCAACATGGCAGGCACAAACTAGTTATCAACGCATGCACAACTTCAACCCAGACCCTGCCAAGCTCCCGGTCGTGCACCTCGGCACGGGCAAGTGCACTGTGATGAACTTCAATTGATTTCACCGAAGCGGTGCATGAGAGATAATTGGCACGATGAGCAATTCAAGCGTTCCAGAAGAGGACAATCATAATAAAGCCGAAAACCAGCATAAAGGTTGAGATAATCCAGGCTAACTTGAATACGAGTTCCCTTTTCTTCTCTTCACTCATATTAAGAATTTTCAAGCGCGTGCCTCCGCCTTCTGTTTGATGCGCTTAAGGCGGAAAATATTTTCCCTTTCCATCTCCTCGAGCCTGAACTCGATAAACTCCTCTGCTTCCTTCAATTCAGGGATTACCTTATACTCAAGCGCGTTGACACGGCGCTTTGTCTTCTCGATCTCATCGAGCAACCGTTTCATCGTCGTCTCGATCTCAGCAGCCTTGATGATCGTCTCAACAAGTTCTTCGTACGCCTCTGCGGCCTCGTCGATAAATGGCGATGTACCAATAACACCATACCCC
>JARYLV010000015.1 GCA_029907465.1 Methanomassiliicoccales archaeon | reverse complement strand
TACCTGAGTCGATCAAAACACCGTTCATTGTCAGTTTGATCGACTTCCCGTCAAAACGAAGATTGGCCACTTTCGTCCCCGCACCGAGATTGCACCGCTCCCCGATGATGCTGTCACCGACATAGTTGTGATGGGCGATGTGCGTTTCTGCCATAATGATCGAATTCTTTATTTCCACAGCATTCCCGACTCTCACACCCCTGCCAAGACAAGTCGCAGGCCTGATGTAACAGTTCGGTCCGATGTCGCATTCCTTCGAAATGAACACAGGTCCCTCGATATAACAGCCGCTTCTCACCCTCGCACCTTTTTCAACGACGACATCGCCGATCAACGTTGCACCATTTTCCACCACACCTTCGATTTGTTTTTTGATTTTACTCATCAGAATTTCGTTTGCTTGGAGAAGATCCCATGGTCTTCCAACGTCAATCCAACCTTCTTTCAAAGGATAAACGATCACGTTATGCGATGCGGCTATCATGTTGAGGCTGTCCGTGATCTCATATTCTCCCCTCGGCGATCGTTTTGTCTTCCTGATCCATTGAAAAATTTCTGGTGTGAAGATAAACACACCAGCATTGACGAGTTTCGATGTTGGAACTTTTGGCTTTTCAATAATTTTCAAAAGTTTTTCTCCCGATGTCTCGATGACACCAAACCTCGATGGATCCTCGACTGTCACAGCTCCCATAACGATTGATCCATATTTGCGATGGAGACTGATCATCTCTTTGAGGTCCGATGCAGAGACGACGATATCGCCGTTGACGCAGAGAAATGAATCTTTCATGGCGCTCTCAGCGATGCCGATCGCGTGCGCTGTGCCCATTCTCTCTTTCTGTTCAAGATATTCGATGATGACGCCTTCAGCCGAACCGTCACCATAAAATTCCTTAATTCTGTTGCTCTTCCAGCCAACGAGAAGACTGATTTCTTTGATACCAGCGTCTTTCAGAGCGGCGATCAAATGACTGAGAAATGGTTTTCCAGCAACGAGTAGCAGCGGTTTCGGAATGTTCGATGTCAAAGGTCTGAGCCTCGTCCCCTCGCCTGCGGCTAAAATAAGCGCTTTCATGAAATACACCTTCTTGCGATTTCTGTCGAAATGGTCTTGAGCCTCGTGAGCGCTTCTTCTGTACGCGCTTCGACTGTGATCCTCATTTTTGGCTCCGTCCCAGATAATCGAATAAGGAACCAACCATCTGAGAATTCGGCTCTAAATCCATCCATCGTTAACAGATTATCGCACTTCACCTTTTCAATTTCTTGCGCGAGCCTGCTTTCGATTTCTCTCCTTCTCGCATGCTCGAAATTGAAAGAACCTCTAAATGATGGATAGATTTGCAACGAGTCAACGATTTCAGAAATTTTATTTTCAGAGGCGATTTTAACCAGGAGAGCAGCGGCATAAATCCCGTCGGGACAAAGCGAATTCTTCGCGAAAATGAAAGTGCCCGAAGGCTCCCCGCCAAACTCGATCCCAGTTTGTTTCATCATGGTCGAGACGTACGCGTCACCAACTCTTGTCCTTACCACTTTGCCCCCAACCAATTCGTCGATGATCATCGAGGAATCGATCGTCGTCACCACTCCGCCTTTTCCAAACATTGCAGTCAGCAGGGCAAGCAATTTGTCGCCCCCGATAAATCGTCCCTTCTCGTCGATAATCACAACCCGATCGCCATCACCATCGTGGGCGATGCCGATATCGGCATGCTCGTTGAGAACGATATCTTTCAATCGCACCAGTTGATCTTCTGTCGGTTCTGGCAATCTTCCTGGAAAAAAGCCATCTGGGTGCGAATTGATCGAGATGACTTTACAACCGAGTTCTCTAAGAAGGCGGGGCGTGATGATAGAGGTAGCACCGCATCCGCAATCAACGACAACCTTTGCCGCAATTGGGTCGACAAGTCTTGAAATGATTTCGATGTGAGACTCGACCGCGCCCTCATGTGTGAACTTCGTCCCGACGCTTCTCCAGTTAACCTTTTTGAACTTTAGCAATCTCACCACGTTTTCGATGTCTTCCATCTGATCATCATCGAATGAGGATCCATCGGGATTCCATATCTTAATTCCGTTGTATTCTGGTGGGTTATGGGAGGCCGTGATCATTATACCGCAATCGTAATCTCTTGTCGCATGCGCGAGGGTAGGCGTTGGTACTATGCCAGCATCGTAAACATCACCACCACATGACATGATTCCAGAAGAGAGAGCGCAAGCGATCATGTCCCCACTCGTTCGAACATCTTTCCCGATGACAACCCTGCGATACTGACCACCGATGGCAGCGCCAACCGCTTGTGCCAAATCAATTGTCATTTCATGATTGACAAGACCGCGGATGCCTGAGGAGCCGAAAAGTGATGTCACGTTAGATCGCCATTAAAAGAAAATTGCCGGAAATAAAGCTTTTTAATCGCAATATTTGTAAATAGGAGAGGGTTAGGAGAGTCGTGAAAACGGATCAGATTGCCTGCCAGTATTAGCCATATATCTGGTTTGTTGATTCGGCGAGAGATAGATTTTTAAAAGGGATAGGCACTGGATAAAGAGCATTATATGAAAAATTTTATATATGAGCATAAAGCATTACTAACCAGTCATATGGCCTGTTGCTGGCCGAAATTGACTTGCAAAAATAGGAGGGAAAAGAATTGGTAATGGAACAAATAAGCCTGGATAAGGCAAAAGAAATTGCTAAGAAGAAAGGATTGAAGCCCGGACGTGTCAAGGGAACAACTGGTGTCCAATTCACAAAGGGAAACAATCCTCGCCTCGAGATCATCTCATGGGAAGAATTTGAGAAGACGCTCGCGAAGAGAGGACTTGCCGTATACGAGAGCGGCGGCTGGATGAAAATCATGAAGAAATCCAAGTAATTTTTCTTTTTATTGTTTTTCTCTTATCTTGGTCTCTTTTGATAATTTTGTCTCGAGTTTTTTTTCGAAAAAATCAGATCAAATTCGTCTCGAATCAAATCGTTTCTGTTAATTATTTCGTCTTGATGAGGAGCCAGTTCTTTACATCTTTTTCTTTTCCCTTAAATCTGATCAGTGCATATCGGCCTCTCAGTTTCGTGCCTTCGATGTCAATAACGATTCTGTCAGGGGTTCTCTCGACAAGATGAAATTTCCCTCTATCCCAGATCTTCACTTCTCCGGAACCATATTGGCCTTCGGGAATCACGCCCTCGAAATTAAGATATTCAATTGGATGATCTTCTGTTTCGACAGCGAGACGCTTGACGCCCTTTTCCAAAGGGACACCTTTTGGAATAGCCCAACTTTTCAGAACGCCGTCAAGGGAAAGGCGAAAATCGAAATGCAAGTGCGAGGCATGATGTTCTTGAATGACAAACTCATCCTCAATCCCTTGAACGCTTCCCTCTGGCTCCGGGGTTATGATAAAATTTCTCTTTTTCTTGTATTCGTCGAGCGCCATCTCTCTCAATATTCTGAATTTGACGAACTCCTATAAATCAGGCATCATTGCGTGTTGCTTTTCCTTTACTTATCCAAATAAAATGTCAGGATTACTAAATCAAACGGCTTGAACTCAAGCCCTAAATACTCATGGATTGAGTATTGGGTAAGGTTTTAGTATCGCGACAGTATCTCTCTTTCTTAATCTAGTTGCAGGGATAACCAAGCCTGGCCAACGGTGCGAGATTCAGGGTCTCGTCGCGTAGGCGTTCGGGGGTTCAAATCCTCCTCCCTGCACTTTCTTTATTTACGATTTTGGAATGATTCTTTGTTCGTGATTTTAGTATTCTTTGGTAATAAGGAATTCAGTGGTAGCTCGTGAATCTGGATATAGAGTCGACTGTATTCGTCTTTTAAATTTCAATAGTGATTTCAGAATTCCTTCGATGTTCCACCCTAAAGATACGCAAATTGTATAAGGGAAGGTATCAATGATCAATTATTGGTGATATCGTGAAAGTCCTGGTCGTTTATGATTCGTCATATGGGAATACGGAAAAGATTGCTTTGTCCATATGCGCTGGCATGAAGGAAGTTGGCCTCAACGATGTAACTTGCAAAAAAGCGGATTCGGTCACAGCGGATGATTTCAAATCTGCAGATGTTTGGGTCTTGGGAAGTCCTACTCATGTTGGAAGTGCAACTGGAGCGATTAAGAAAGTTTTGAAATCTGCAATTAAAACTGGTGCGTCCGGAAAGATTGGAGCGGCCTTTGATACGAGATTCGACAAGGCTTCGAAAGGCGGCGCTCAGAAGATTCAGAAAATGATGGAACGTGCTGGAATGAAAATTGCCGTACCCGGAGAATGGTTTATCGTCGAGAACATGAAGGGGCCTCTTGCACCTGGAGAAGAGGCCAAAGCCGTTACTTTTGGAAGAAAAATCGCGGGTGCAATCAGACAGAAATGATCTTTCATGCTCCTTCATGTATGAATAGCGTGCTGATCTGCTTGTTCTGACGGTCCTTTTTCCACATCGAGGATCATTAGAATGATTGCCGCACAGAGGACAAAAAGGGATGCGATGACGAATGTCGCAAAGAAACCGAAATACTCAGCTATGATACCTCCGATGAATGATCCCATGATCGATCCAAGACCTTGGATTGCGCTATAAATACCGAGAGATTCTGTTCGAAATTCCGAGTACGACATGTTCGAGACGAGCGCGTTTCCCGCGACACTGAGGTTTGCCCAGCAAAAACCGATCAGTCCGTGAAGGATGCAAAGAGTGATGATTAGCCACTCTTTGGTCAGAGGAAGGAAGGTGACAGCGAAGAAAGACGGAAAAAGGACGATTCTTCCAACAAACGCAGCCAGTTGCGTCTTCTTTCCGCCAAAACGTGCAACCCATCTCCCCGCAATCGAGTAGGTAATCGCTGAAACCGCTGAGCTCGCGAGAAAAACAACGAAAACTTCTGAGTTAGAAATACCAACATAGTTTCTCAGATAAATTGGAAGACCCACATAGAACGTGAGAAAACCCGTGAATGCAAGAAATGTCATGATGTAATATTTTTTTAAATTCGAAGGAAAATTTCGCATGCTGAGATTTCTTGTGCTGATTCGAAGAATATGAAGAAGCCTGTGAGGAAAATATTTGACTTTTTCGAAGACGATGAGTGGCTGATCCAAAATATTTTTTTCAATGTGTTCCCTCCTGACCTTCTCTTCCGGTTCAGGAACCCATTTCAACGCGAGGAATAACGAGGCGAGGGCGAGCAAGCTCGCGACGAGGAAGAGCCCTCGTAAGGAAAAAACTGATTCTTTTGCCCCTGGCATGAATTCCAGCCATAAAGAACCTAGTATGAGACCAGCAACCCAACCGATACCGCCAACTTTACTGAAATCTCCTAATCTTCTTGCCCATTCATGCTTTCCAAACGATTCAAGAACGAGCACAGTGCCCACAGGTGCTGCGGCACATGCAAGAAGACCGAAGAAAAAGTTGGCGAGATAATAGGAGGAAATGGTCGTGGAAATCGCCATCATGAACAATGCAAACGCCATGCCTCCGAATCCAAGGAGTACGAAGGGGCGACGTTTTTTCGTTGTATCTGATAAATTCCCCCAGAGAATATTGCCCGGGACAGAGGCGATCGATGAAATAGCGCTGACGATGCCCACCTGGGTTAGACTACCTTTAAGTCCCTCAGTAACAAAGAGCGGAATGAGTGGAGAGGTGCTTCCACCCGCAATGTTGTATGGCAAGAATGTGTAGTACCAGCTCTCTTCGTTCTTCTTCATCGCACCCCATCCTGTTTTTTTAGAGATTGAAGCCGAGTATAGCAAGATCTCTTCAATAATCTTTTCTAAAATGTCGTTGGCTTCATCGAGTTCTCAAGAATAAATTATCTGGAAGTCTCATTTCTTGTCTTAGTTTGTATCTTTTGAAAAAAAGACCATGAGGAATCTTGAATATGCTGGGTGATTTGCTCACATACGAAGATTTCAATGAAGCTGAAAAATAAGCGGTTAAAATCGCCTTCTACACTGGGGCATGAGCGGTATTAATCTTCTAGACTTGAAATAAAAAAAGACAATCGTTCTCTTAAATTCCTGATATCTCATTGTTTGTGAAAGTAAAATTTACCAATTTGTCGCTTTCTATCGCATCATAGTGGTTTTCCTAAAAATAGCCAATACCTTTTCATAATATGAGATACTTTACCTAACATTTAAATATCAAAGAATAAATAACAAATTTGTCCGACAACCGTCGGACTAGTGGGATGGGATGTGAAAGTGCTTGTTAATTCATCGAGCAGAGCCTTTTTATTACCTCATACCGGGGGAATTATATGTTCTTGAAGCAAATTGAACTGGAAAATTTCAAATCTTTCGGCAAGAAGTTAACGATCCCCCTTTTAGAAGGGTACACCGCCGTGACGGGACCAAATGGATCTGGAAAATCGAACATCTCCGATGCAATTCTCTTTGTGCTCGGTCCGAAAAGTTCAAGGGCAATTCGGGCTGGTAAACTCACAGATCTCATTTTCAACGGCGGCAATTCAAAACAGCCAGCAAAATATACAAAAGTCTCGCTCATTTTTGATAATAAAGACCGGCTCATCCCCATTGATTCCGATACTGTCAAGCTGACAAGGCTCGTCAAGCTTTCGGACGCAGGAGATGGTTATAATTCATATTTCTATGTCAATGATCGAAAGTCAACACTAACGGAGTTTGAATCGTTGTTATCACATGCAAGAATCAGTGCTGATGGATACAATTTTGTCCAGCAGGGCGATGTGACGAAGATCGTTGAAATGTCAAATATTGAGAGAAGAAGAATTCTCGATGATATTTCTGGTATCAGCAGGTATGATGAAGAAATAGCAAAGGCAGAAAATGAAAGGAAGGAAGCAGAGCAGAATATTGAGAGAATCACCATCATCATGAATGAACTCGAAAAGCAGATCGAGCAACTTAAGGGGGAGAGGGAATCAGCGCTTAAGTACCTCGAAATTAAAAACACCCTCAGTCTTTCAAAAGCGCAGCTCGCGCACAAGAGGAGAGAAAGTGTTCTCACTGAGATCGATTCGATAAAGAGCCAGATTGAACAATATGATCGGGAACTCAACGATCATCAGCTGAGAAAGGACGAAATATCAAAAAAGATCAACGAAATGGAACTCCGGATAAAAGAAATCGAAGACGAAGCGTCGAAAAAAGGCGGGGAGAGTTTCAAGGAACTCAAGGAGAAAATCGATTTTGCGAAGATCCAGATTGCCAGGTTGCGCGATCAAGCCGAAAGAGCTCTGGAAAGTACAAAAGAAATTGAAGAATCTTTACAAACTAAAAAAGAGGAAAGGGAGCAGCTTTCCCCTGAAGTCGAGCGACTGGAAAGCGAGTTGAAGAATCTCGATTCGCAGCTGCAGAGCAGGTCTGAATTACTCTCGTCAAAGAAACAAGCTCTTGAAGAGATTCAGAACAGAGTTGGCGCGTTCGACGAAGAACTTCAATCGTTGCAGCAAAAGATCTCTTCTCTCGAGGAGGAAATCAAAGCAAAAGAGGAGAATCTCCACGCGCTTTCGATGGAGCGGGAGAGACTGGAGGAGAAAAAGAGCAGGATTGAATCAGAGATTTCCCTCCTCGAGGAATCGAGAAAGAGCCTTGAGTTTGAAATCAACGATGCCGAATGGAATATCAAGACCCTCAGGAGCGCCGATAAAGATTCAGTGAAGGAAATAAAAGCGCTCCAGGAGCAGTATCTTTCGAAAAAGAATCTCGAGTCAAAATTGAGCCGTCAGGCGGATGAGCTTGAGCAGGCAATTCAGCGTCTCACGCGAGAATACAATCACTTGAAGGCTGAGCAGGAAGCTCTCGAAAGCGTCGCGAAGGGATATACACGTGCGGTTCGCAGCATCCTTGAAGCGCGTGATCGAAGGGAACTTAAGGGAATTCACGGGACGATTGCAGAACTCGCTGAGGTCGACGAAAAATACCAAACAGCGCTGAATGTCGCCGCAGGCGCAAGAATGCAGTCAATTGTTGTTGACGATGATGAGGTGGCCGCACAGGCGATCGAATATTTGAAAAAGAATAACCTCGGCAGGGCGATCTTCTTACCGCTCAACAAGATGCTCGATGGAAAGCCAAGGGGTAAGGCGATTCTTGCAGAAAAGGAATCCCTCGGTTACGCGATTGATCTCGTGAAATTCGATGAAAAGTATAGGCCAGCATTCTGGTATGTCTTCGGCGACACCGTTGTTATGGAAACGCTCGAAAAAGCAAGAAGGTTCATGGGAGGAGTTCGCCTCGTGACACTCGAGGGCGAGTTGCTAGAAGCTTCTGGTGCGATGATCGGGGGGACGATCGAGGGAACTCAGGTCAAATTCGGGTCTGCCTCAAAGAGCAAGCTTGACGAAATTGGTGAAGAGTTAAGAAAGGCGACCGACGAGGCTGAGAAAGTCGGGGAGGAGTTGAGAAAGGTCAGGGCTGAACTTATTGAAATTGAAAATAGGATCCGCGAATTGAACAGCGCTGGTGGTGCGAACGATGTGCGCCTGAAGGCCCTCGAGTCACGAAAAGAGGAGGTCAAAGCGAGGCTCCTCAAGGTTAAGAACGAACTTGAAACGCGGAGGAAGGAAAAGGAGGAGGTCGAGAAATCTCTTACTTTTATCGCGGAGAAAACAGAGCTTATCACGAAGGAAATTGCCGAGGCCTCTGAGCTAAGAGAACAGGAAAAGAAAAGGATGTGCGAACTGGCCCCGATGGATCTCTCGAAAAAGCTCAAGGATCTTCAGGCAGAAGTCGTTGAACTCATTAACGAGGTCTCCGAATTGAAGTCTCAGCGGGAGGCGGTTTCGGGGAAGTTGCAAGTGGTGAGGAGGAGACTCGAAGACCTTGGCGTGATGGAAGCGGAGGCGAAGGAAAAGATTGAAAGATTAATGACTGAAGCGAAGGAAGCGACGGAAAAAGAACAGCGGTTCAAGGTCGAGCTCTCAGCGTTACTCAAGATCGAGGAATCAATGGGCAAGGAGATCAACGAGTTGAGGGAAAGGAGAGATGAGCTATTCAAAGAAAAAACGAATCTCGAGGCAGAAAAAGATAAATTGCAGTCGAGAATTGAAACGATCAAGGATTTCTCCGTTGGACTGACAACAAAGCTGGCTGTCGCAGAGGATAAGCTTAAGGAGGTCGACGAGGAGATCAAGCAGTACAATGTACAAATCGTCTACCCGCTACCATCCTCCGAGTCGTTGAAGGAAAAGATCAACTCATGTGAGAGGCAACTTGCTTCGATGGGCGCCGTCAATCTAAAGGCAATTGAAGACTACGACGCGAAGAAAGCGAGGTATGACGAGCTAAAATCGGAAATGCAAAGGCTCTCGGACCAGAGAAATGATCTCCTGAAGCTCATGGCAGATCTGAATGAAAAGAAGAAGACAGGTCTCCTCAAGGTCTACGAAGCCGTCAATGAGAACTTCAAGAGGACTTATGCTGAATTGTCTGGTGGTGGAGAGGCGGAACTTGTCCTTGAAAATCCAGAAGAGCCTTTCCAGGGAGGCTTAATCATCAGGGCGAAGCCAAAGAATGGGAAGACGCTGAGGCTGGAGGCACTCAGTGGAGGGGAGAAGAGTCTCACTGCACTCGCATTTATCTTCGCCATTCAGGAATATCAACCGTCACCGTTTTATCTGCTCGATGAGGTGGACATGTTCCTCGATGCAGTCAATGCAGACACGGTAGCTCATAGGATACAGCGCGCGTCGAAGACCGCCCAGTTCATACAGATTTCACTGAGGAAGGTCACGTTAAATAAGGCCGATCATATCATTGGCGTGACGAAACAAGAGGGAGGTATCAGTACGGTCATCATGAGACCAAACATCAGCGACATAGCAGACTTCCATGAGGATGCTGCCAAGTCGAATGGTAATGCCGCGGAGGGGGTTGCATGACGTTGTGTGAAAACGCAGCATCGATCCTCGACCACCTTCTCTTCCATAAAGCGATCATCGATGACGGGGATCGCGCAATGAGGATTGACCATTACCTTGAACTTCTGCATCAAGCCGAGTCTCAGGCCTCCCTCATCACAACGAATCCTCTTGACAGGGCGGTACAGTTGGTCTTCGAGCTCGTGATCTCGAATAATCTCGATCCTTGGGATATTGACCTGGTGCAGTTCACTAAGCTCTACACTGAAAAAATGCAGGACGAGGAAATCAATTTCATTGTCGCTGGTAAGCTCATGTTTATGGCGTGGATGATCCTCCGCCTGCAAAGCGAAAAAGTCCTCGAGATGCACCGCAGAGCAGAGGCTTATGACTTGTTCTGTAGTGATTGGGATTTCGATCATCTTGACATGTTGACGAACTCAACGGATTCGATGCCACTTGAATGCGATATCTTGGATCATGTCGAACTTACAGAAGCTATCAGACGTGGTAGCTCACGGCCGGTCTCACTCGTCGAACTCCTCGACGCCTTCGATGAGGCGCGGAAAGAAGCTGAAGCGAATCTCAGGAGGGCAGCGATCAGGGAGGAGATGAAAAAGGCCGGGATCAAGTTCGATGAAAAATCGCATTCTGAGGACGTCGAAAAGGACGTCGAGATCGTTTGGCAACGGATCCAGCGTTGCGGTCCTGGCGTGATCAGCATCGAGGACCTTTGGGAAGAATCGAAAGAAGACCGAGTCATGGTCTTCGTTTCACTCCTCTTCCTCGCGAAAATGGGTAAAATCTCTCTCACGCAGGACGACCTACCGTACGGCCAGATCTTCGTCGAGGCCAGGGTGCCGTGGGACATCGGCGCGATTGAGGATGCAGTGACACCTGAAACCACATTTTCGAACGGTGAAGCGGTGATGTGATGTGGATCCTGTGAGGGTCGTCGAAGCAGTGCTTTACTCCTCCACGAAGCCGATCAGCGTCTCCGAAATTGCCACAGCGACGCAGTTACCGCCCTCCCAGGTTCGAAAAGCGCTGAAGACGCTTGTCGCCGAGTATGATGAACGGAAATCAGCGATTGAAATCGTCAAGATACGCAGCCGTTATTCAATGCAGCTCAGGAAAGAGTATCACGATTATGCGACGCCCTTCGCTGAGCGGGAGTTGCCTGATAGCGTGCTCAGGGTCGCCGCCATGATCGCGTATCATCAGCCGGTACTCCAGAGCGACCTTGCGAAGATGCTTGGGGCAGATGTGTACGAGGGCGTGAAGACGCTCAGGTCTATGGGCCTGGTCGCAGCGAGAAAGAAGGGTCAGACGCTCGAACTGAGAACGACGAGGCGTTTCCTCGAGTATTTCGGCATCGCAGGCTCGACGCAAGAGGATATCAGGAAATGGATGGAGAGCCAGGTAAATAAGTCCGGACAGGAATAATCATATGGGTTGGAGATATCAAACCGCAGTCAACTTAGCGAGTAGAATCCCTCAAATACCGACATTACTTCCATCTGAAATGTTTCTGATATCGTTTCACCAAGTCAAATCGTCTGTGCGTCATCGCATCTAATAACATAACACTCTTTTGCTCGATGATTTCTTATTGTAGTTAAGTGAAAATAGATCAGGTTACAGGATGCTCGGCCCCCTCTAACAGAAGGTATCTGCGCGTCCAGAAAATACCTTGAATTTTTTCAAAAAGAAAGGTTTAAATTCTTTACCTACGATGACTGGATTAAGGGATACTATGGTAATGCCGCTTGCGCTGTTAGAGAAGTCAATGAACAAGAAAATATCACTCTTGTTGAAGGACAACAGGATATTGGAAGGAAGACTCGCGGGATATGATGATTATATGAATATGGTTCTCGAAGACACCGAAGAGCGCACAGCTGATCAGACACGGCGCTTGGGCACTGTTATACTAAGGGGAAACAACGTCGTCAGCATCGCTCCGCTGTGAAATTTGACAATCATATTGGGTCAGTAGTCCCGACGAAGTGGCTCGCAGACCATGAAGGCAGTAATCCTCGCTGGAGGGATGGGCACACGTCTCAGACCGTTGACAAATATAATACCAAAACCGCTCATCCCCTTAGTCGATAAGCCGCTCATCTCGCACATCATCGACTCCCTTCCCCGCTACATTGATACAGTTTTCCTCGCTGTCAATTATAAAAAGGATGTCCTAGAGGATTACTTTAAAAAGACTCATGGTAGAAAAGTCATCCTCGTCGAGGAGCGAGAGCCGCTGGGAACGGGCGGTGCCCTGAAGAACGTAAGCCGTTATCTCGATGATACGTTTGTAGCGTGCAACGGTGACATCATCTCATCGATAGATGTTGCAGCAATGATCGAGGAACACCGCCAGAAAGGTGGGATTGGCATGATTGCCTTATGGCGTGTAAATGATCCCAGCGCCTTTGGGGCTGTTAGCTTATCAGAGGACAAGAGGATCGAGCTCTTCCAGGAAAAGCCCAAACCGGGTGAAGCGTGTTCGAATCTCATCAACGCAGGGATCTATGTCTTCGAGCCAGAGATCCTCGACTGCATTGGGGACGGCTTTGTATCACTGGAGCGTGAAGTCTTTCCGAAGATTCTTGACCGTGGCCTCTACGGTTATTCATTCGATGGCTACTGGGTTGACTGCGGTGTGAGGGAAAATCTCCTCGAGGCACAACGGATACTCCTCAGCGAGAGGGGCGAGGTCTGTTTGGATTCAAGAATCGATGCGAAGGCGAGAATCGTTTCTCCGAATTTCATTACCGATGCTGAGATCGGTTCCGCGACTGTCGGTCCTTGTGTCTGTATTTGCGGACGCTCAGTGGTTCATGATGGGGCAAAGGTTTCGTGTAGCCTGCTTATGGAAGGGAGTGTCGTCGGAAGAGGGGCCGTCGTGAGGAATTCGATCGTCGGGCCAAATGTGCGCGTGGGCGACGGAGAGATCGTGGAGAATTCGATCTTGGTATGATCTCAAATCTAATAGTGGGTCGCATGTACAGACCAAATCCGCACCAGCTCGGAATCTCTTTGGCGAGCTCCTGTCCAGACAGTCCAGATATCATGCAAGTCTCAAGTAAGTTATATATTTATGTTAAGAACGGTTTCGGGTAATGCGTACCAGGGACTGAGATGAGTTTCAGCGACACGATACTCAATATCATCAGCAGAAAGTCATTTCGGAGGGGCTGGAACGCTTTCATTGTTTTCTTCTTCCTCGTCTTTGTCATACTCCCAACTATCTATATCCTCTCATATGTCTTCACACACTGGAGTGCGATCGAAAACAATGTACTCAGTGACCGCGAAACAACTAACATCATACTTAGCTCGATTCTTGTCTCATTTGAAATCGCAGCGGTCGTCACCGTCGTCGATTTCATTGTCGGCCTCCCCCTCGCATGGCTCCTTGTGCGTAAGGAGTTCAGAGGCAAAAGATTCCTCGACACATTGATCGATATGCCACTCGCTGTTCCCACCGCTGCACTCGGTTTCTCGAGCGCAATTTTCTGGGCAACGACGTCCCCCTCGGTCGAGACACCGCCCTTCGCACTCGGAGCAATCTCGTCGCCTATGCTCCTCGTCATTCTCCTGCACATCGTCTTCTCTTATCCCTACATGGTAAGATCACTTGCAGCGATTCTCGAACAGATCGACGTCACATATGAAATCGCAGGACAGACGCTCGGTGCAAGCAAGCTGACCGCGGCAAGGACCATCACCCTTCCCCTTTTCAGGGCAGGTCTCGTGACCGGCATCATTCTTTGTTTTTCTCGCAGTCTGAGCGAAACAGGCGGAACGATGATCGCGCTCGCGACGATGGCGAATGCGGCTGGGTTCAACACAGGCCCAACTCTCATAGGTGAATGGAAGAGACTGTCAGTGACTCATCCTGAGTTGATCCCGCAACTATCGTTCGTCAGTATTTTGCTCATCATCATCGCACTCGTTCTTCTCGCTATATTGAAGGTCATCGTGATGAAGGTGAGATTGCCGTTCGGGAAGGTCTGGCCCCGACCAGAAAAGATTTTGAGTCGGGGCTTCGCCCCGAAGATGAAAGACGCGCTCTCTCTCATTTTTCTTGTTTTCTTCGTTTTGCTCCCCTCTTTTTTCATTTTTTCTTTTGTCGCAACGGCTTCACCAACTAGTGGTGACTGGGGCGGGTTCTGGAGCAGCCTCATCTATTCCTTCGGGATCGCATTCATCGTGACCCTCATCGACCTCTCTTTTGGGATTCCGCTTGCGTTTTTCATCGTGAGGAGTGAATCAAGGAAACTATCAAGCGCACTCGATGTCCTTGTCAATGTGCCCTTGATCGTCCCAACGGCAGCGCTAGGGTTCTCCCTCGGTCAATTCTACAGTGACCAACCCTTCATTCCTGCCATTCCGACACTGCTCATCATCATGGCTCACGTCGCTTTCACATATCCCCTCGTCGTCAGGAATGTTGCTGGTGCGATCGAAGAGATCGACCCCTCGTATGAAGAAACTGCGAGGACGCTCGGCGCGAAACCGATCCAGGCATTCCGTCGTGTGCTTTATCCAATGATCAAGAGCTCCATCCTCGCTGGTTCGATCATGGCCTTTACCAGAAGTCTCGGTGAGACCGGTGCGACGCAGGCGGTCGTCAGCGAGGCGTTGACCGCACCTGTTTATATCGTTGAGCTTGTGAAAGGCCAGGAATACTACCTTGCTGGTCTGGCTTGCATCGCGCTCATTTCCGTGTCCTACGCTGCAATGCTCCTACTGCGTTACCTCACGAGAAGGAAGAGGAGGACTGTCTAGATGCCTGAGATACGACTCGAACGTATCAGCAAATCTTACGGTTCCACTCAGGCTCTCGATAATCTCGATCTCACTGTTCACAACGGGGAGTATCTATGTCTCCTCGGACCAACCGGAGCTGGCAAAACGACGACTTTGAGGATCATCGCTGGCCTTACAAGCCCCGACTCTGGGAAGATTTATTTCAATGGTAGAGAGGTGACACACGTGGAACCAGAATACCGGAAGGCGGTTTTCTTGTCACAGACATACTCGCTCTTCCCTCATATGACGGTCGCAGAGAATATCATTTTTGGGCCCGACATCAGGGACTGGCCAGAGGAAATGAAAAAGCGGACATTGGCCGAGATGCTTGACCTCGTCCGTCTCTCGCGCCGAGCCGACGCATATCCGAGAGAATTAAGTGGGGGGATGCAGCAGCGCACAGCACTCGCAAGGGCACTCGCATCGGGTGCGGAAGTTCTCCTACTGGATGAACCACTTCGGGCTCTCGACGCGCGGCTGCGATTAGGTCTGCGTCGGGAGCTCCGTTCCCTCGCAAAGTCCCTCGGCATCACGACGATTCATGTGACTCATGATCAAGAAGAGGCATTGGTCATGGCTGATCGAATTGCAGTGATCAGGAAGGGAAAGATTGCACAGATTGGTACGCCCGAGGAGATCTTTGATCACCCAGATTCACCGTTTGTGGCAAATTTTGTCGGCCAGTCGAATTTCTTTAGAGGCACCGTTGTGAGCAATAGTGATGTGACGCTCATCAAAGATGATAGGGGGAGGGTAATGCCTGCCCGGCGTTCGAATTTCAAACCAGGCGACTGCGTTGCTATAGCGGTTAAGGTCGGCAACACCGAGATCGTGAAATCCAGTGATGGTTATTTGACTGGCACGGTCGAGCGGATTTTGTTCGAAGGGCGCAATCTCTTTGTTGACATCTCGATCAAGGAAACGGGGCGATGTTCGTCTAAGATGCCAGCGAAATTCCTCGATAAGATCAAGGTAGGAGACGAGGTCGGTATACGCTGGGATGCCGAGAAGGCCTCTATCTTTTCACTCGAGAAATGCAACCTTGATGAGGAGTTGAAGGTGGAATGAGATGCCGACGGTCGAATTAAGGAACGTCACGATGAAGTGGGGGCGTGTTACTGCAGCGGAGGACGTCAATTTGAGGATTGAGGACAGGGAATATGTGACGATCCTTGGCCCTTCTGGATGTGGTAAGACAACACTCGTGAAAATCATCGCAGGCATCTTCGAACCCAGTTCCGGTGAGGTGTTCATTGACGGCAAGAATATGAGGGGCGTACCAATAGAAGAACGCGATATTGGATACGTCTTCCAGAACATCGCTCTTTTCCCGCATCTCGATGTTTATGACAATGTCGCTTACGGTCTCAGGGTCAAGGGTGCCGATCAAGAGGAACTGGAAAAAATACCGCGGCAGTATCTCGATCTTGTCAAGTTGCTCGACAAGATGAAGATGTTCCCTCCTTCCCTCTGTGGTGGGGAGCAACAAAAAGTTTCGCTTGCACGCGCCCTGTCAACAGGTGCGAAACTCCTCCTTCTTGACGAACCGCTTTCTGCGCTTGATGCAAGGGTTAGGGTTGACTTAAGATATGAACTCAGAAGACTCGTCAAGTCCCTCGGTCTCACGGCACTTCATGTAACTCACGACCAGGAAGAGGCGATGAG
Source organism: Methanomassiliicoccales archaeon (assembly GCA_029907465.1). Lineage (NCBI taxonomy): Archaea > Methanobacteriati > Thermoplasmatota > Thermoplasmata > Methanomassiliicoccales > Methanomassiliicoccales archaeon. Next base: position 27,307 of record JARYLV010000015.1, on the reverse strand, counting down.
TGTTTCAGACAGAATTGTGGTCATGAGAAGCGGGAGAATCGTTGAAATCGGAACGCCGATGAAAATTTATACAAGACCACAGAATATTTTCACGGCCAATTTCATTGGAGAAACGAATTTGCTTGAAGGCTGGGTAACACGTACTTGTGAAAACGAGACGGAGGTTGAATTGAGAGACGGAACGGCGATTGTTGCCTCTTCTTCAGATTTCAGGGAGGGGGATGCTGTCGTTGTCTCAATCAGACCGGAGAATCTCTTTTCGTCTGAACACGGGATCGAGGCGGTCATTACCGATATGAGATATATTGGCACCTTTATTCGTGTGATTGCCAAGGCAAGAACGGAGGAAACCATTGAATTTGACATCCCGACGTCGAAAAAACGTGAATATAATATTGGGGATGAAATTCATTTATCATTCGAAAAGGACTCGGCGCTCGTGTTCGCGAGAGGCCCGGGCGGGATCGAGGAGGCGATAAGTCTTGAGTGAAAAGAGATCACTATTGGATTGGTTCAGCAAACGTCGTGAGTCTGTGGTGATGAACGGGATTAGAAATCATGCGCTCCGCGTGAGCGACACGATCGCGGAACTCAACAGGGCGATTGCAGCGATCGGTGATGGTGAAAGGGCGAAGGCGCTTGAGGCGATACAGAGGCTTCTCGTCTCCGAAAAAGAAGCAGATTTCTATGAGTCGACGATTAGCGAGGAGCTCAGCAAGGGCGATCTCGATGCGAGGGAGAGAGAGGATTTGATGCATCTTGTGCGCAGGATGGACTACGTGGCGGATTGGGGCAAAGAGGCAGCGTTGAATTTACGGATGGTAATCGAAGCGGGCGTGGAGGTGCCGAAGTCTCTATGGGAGAAGTACCATGCGATGACGGCTGAACTTGAGCGCGCGACACGGATGCTGAAAATGAGTATCGATAACCTCGGTGTTAATGAGGAGGAGGTTGTCAAGCACGAGCGCGAGGTTGAGACTGCGGAACACAACCTTGATGATATGTATTTCGACACGAAGAAACAGATCCTTTTTGCAGAAATGGATCCCAGGGCGATTTTCCTCATGAGAGATATACTGCATGGAATCGAGAATTCGGCTGACAGCTGCAAAGATGCGGCGGACATTATACACATACTTCTAACAGCAGAACAGCACCGCGCGAGGTAGGGGATCGTTGGTGACGCGGAGACTCTTCGGGACGAACGGCGTACGGGGAATTGTCAACTCGGAATTGAGCACCGAGCTCGCAATGGATTTAGGCAAGGCTATTGGCACTGCGATCGGAGGAAAGCTTGCGGTCGGAATGGATTCACGCATCTCTGGAGAAATGCTCAAGTGTGCCGTGTCTGCAGGGTTGATGTCAACGGGTGTGCAGGTGTTTGATCTTGGGATGCTCCCAACGCCGGCGCTCCAGTACTATGTCAGGGCACGAGGATTAGATGGCGGTGTTGTGATCACGGCATCTCACAATCCACCAGAGTTCAACGGCATTAAGTGTATCGCGGCAGATGGCACAGAAATGGCAAGAGAAGACGAAGAGAGGATTGAGAAGATCTTTTTTGACCGTTCCTTTGCCGTCAAAGAATGGGACAGGGTCGGATCATTGCATTATCGATCAGACGCCTCCAATTTATATCTTGACGCGGTCGCAGGACATGTTGATAGGGATGCGATTCGAAAGGCGTCGATGACGGTCGTCGTCGATTGCGCGAATGGCGCAGGCTCCGTCACAACGCCCAAGCTTCTCGAATCGCTCGGGGTCCGGGCCATCACGCTCAACTGCAACCCACAGGGGACTTTTCCAGGTCGGCTGAGTGAACCAACAGAAGAGAATCTTTCGGATTTGATTGCACTTGTGAAGAAGACCTCTGCGGATCTTGGGATTGCACACGATGGCGATGCTGATCGAACTATTTTCATCGATGAGAATGGGAATTTTGTGCATGGTGATCGAAGTCTTGCGCTGATTGCGCGAAGTATTGTTAGATCAAGAGGAGGAGGTCTTGTTGTCACACCTGTGAGTACTTCGCGTTGCGTTGAGGACGTCGTCATCGCAGCGGGAGGTCAGATAAAATACACGAAAGTCGGCGCCCCGATCGTCGCGAGGGAGATGAAGAGCACAGGGGCCGTCTTCGGTGGCGAAGAGAATGGTGGCCTGATATTCCCTGAGCACCAGTATTGTCGTGATGGCCTCATGACCGCTGCGAAGATGCTTGAGGTAGTGGCGAAGGAAGGGAGATTGTCTAGACTTTTGGATGAAATACCCCAGTACTCCTTAATCAAGGGTAAAGTCGAATGCAGAAACGAGATCAAGCAGGATGTCCTGGCAGAGGTGGGCGACCTCTTTCGTGAAAAAAAGATTGATAGGACAGATGGCATCAAGATTTTCTTCGACGATGGTTGGGTGCTCCTCAGACCATCTGGTACCGAGCCGATCTTTCGTCTTATCGTCGAGGGCATATCCGAGGCGGTCGCGAAACGCTACTTTGCGGAATTCAAAGCGGCTCTTCAGGAGATCATTCAAAGGTTCAATGATTGATTTTGGCCGACAGCACCTGCTTATACCAATGCCTGGATCATGAAAATGAGGCCGAAGATCAGAAAAACAACGCCACTAGCTATTTTTATGTACTTCCGGTCGACCCTTTTGCCTATCTCGCCACCGAAAAAGACCTCGATGAGCGTGATGAGGGCGAATGCCGCCATTGCACCGATGAACACGAGTAGGCCTGCACCAGACTCAGCAGAAAGGGCGATGACGGAGAGCTGTGTTTTATCCCCGAGTTCCATCAGTGTCACGAAAACGAAGGACCCAAGGAGACCGCCCATTCGCTCATATTTTACTTTTTCAATCCTCCCCTCTTTTTCCGGCATGAGTAGTACTATTAGACCGGCGAGAATAAATAAAACGCCTGCTGCGACCTCGATGATTTCTCTCGAAATAACTTCGAAAAGGGCATCTCCGATTAAAACGCCAATGGCAGAGACAGTCCCGAGGGCGAGCATTGACCCGATAAAGACGGACTGGCGGGAATGCTTGGAGGAGAGGGTAATGACGGCGATCATCGTCTTGTCGCCTATCTCCGTCAATGCGATCAGAACGAAGGCGGAGACAAGCGGCGCAAGATCCATTTGATCACCGCAACGATCGCTGTTTCCACACGACTGCGATCACTTCTCTTATCATCCTTGCTGCGAGAGCGGCAGTGTTCCCGTTGTCGTACGGTGGTGACACCTCACTCACATCAAAGCCAACAAGTTTGGGGGCGACGATGTTAAGGCATTTCTTCACGTCGTAGGGGGAAAGACCGAAAGGTTCTGGGGTGCCGGTTCCAGGAGCATATGCTGGATCAATCCCATCGATGTCCAAAGAGAAGAAAATCCTGTCCTTTTTTATTGAGTTCAACGCCTTCCTGAAAGCCTCTTCGACCCCCATCTCCTTGATCGTGAACGCGTCGAAGTATCTTGGCATTTGATCTCCTATTTCATCGGAAGAGATCGAACGCACGCCAAAAACTACAACATTATCTAAACCAACATGTTCAGAAATTCTTCTCGTGACACAGGCGTGGCTGTTTTTCAAGCCCAGATAACTTTCCCGATAGTCAAGGTGTGCGTCAATTATGATCACACCTATGTCATTGAATGGCCGGACTGCCGGTATCGTCACGGAGTGCTCCCCACCCATGAAGAGGGGGAACTTCCCAGCTTTCACGATCTCTTTTGCGACTGGGAGAACACCGTCGACCATATCGTCAACAGTTCCGACTTCCTCGAAATCGCCAGCATCGTGTATAGGGACATCAACAAGGTCAATCCCGTGCTCAAAAAGGAATGTCTCGAAGTTGTAGGAGGAGACTCTTATCGCGTTCGGAGCATGCCGGGCGCCTGGGCGGAATGAAGTTGTCCTATCAAATGGAATGCCCATAATGACAAATGATGCATCCTCAAAGGAAGCGTTCGCATCAGCGAACCGCAGATTTGAAATATTCATATCAGACCCTGGTGATCTTCCTCTTACCCATTGCAACGAGGTACATGACTTCCTCGCCAGGTTTCAACTGTCCCTTGAGTTCTTCCGGAATATGCAGCTGAAAGTTTTCGTATGTCTCAAGGTCCATGAGCTGTGCCTCATCACCGAGGATCGCCAGAACTTGCGCTTTCCTTTTGTCAATGATAGGAACCTGGACCTTGTGTTTGACGGGGTGAACGATACTTCTCTTCTGCTCGTCAAATATCCCGATTGCATCGATTCTAGCTTTCGCTTCACCGTGCTTCCCTGGCTTTGATGTCGTGATCGAAATGATCTTGCATGGTTCATCGTCAATGAGGATGTACCTTCCCTCTTTGAGTTCTCTAACCTCAGCCTGCGTCCACGTCATGTCTATCCGCCATTGGTAACGGAATGTGATTTAAATAGTTTGCTCATGTCAGCGCTTCCCATGAGGTTTTTTTGGTGGTGCCGGGTATTTCTCTTCAATTTCCCTTATCCTCTTGTCCAGCTCTTCAACGAGTTTGTCGCCGATGAATTCTCCTCGCCAGTAATCGACCCTCGCCGCAATCGTGATCTTCGATGCGAGGGAGCGCGCGATCTTTCCCCTCTGCCAGTAGGGAGCCCTGTGAACGGCGGGATGCTGATATATGATTCCGTGTTTTGGTGGTTTCTTATGACTTCTTAAATGAAGAAACATGGCTTTTTCAGCGCCGAGCAGTTGGACTGTGCTCGATGGAAGTTTCGACAGCCTTTCGAGACTCCCCGCAAGAGATATCATTCTGGCAGCTAAATTCGCGGAAAGCAATGTTGTCAAGTTCGGTGCGATTTCTTCCATTTTGCGGGAAATGTAGTTTTCAAAGTGTTCTTTTGTTTCGTAAAATTGGAGAATTGAGGACGCGAGCATTCTGATCGCACTAAGATCCTCATCTGACACCTCCCCTCCAATTGATTCGATTTCGACACCAATCTCGTTCAGTATGTTCTCGCGTCTGCCGTGTCTGGCGATGAGGTCAACATATTTCATGTCCTTCGCATAGTCGTTGAGTTCTGGGAAGTGAAGGCCGTACCACTCGTGCAGTCTTTCGCTCATCACGTTGATCGATTCATTGATGTCATCGATCGCCCTGATCGCCTGCACGATCAGCCGATCAGGTTGAACTGATTCCCTGGTCCTCAGTTTACCCAATTCGACCATCGCCTCGTGCATCAATGTTTCTGAGAAGGAAAAATCATCTGGTTTGATGAAGGAAGTGTCAACATACACTGGCTTTCCGAGTTCAGCGAGTCGGATATCTGTGACCTGCACTCTCTTCTGTGCGAGCTCCCTCTCTTCTGGTAGAATTTCACCTCTCTGGATAGAAGCGAGCTTCTGTGCAATAGCCTTCGGATTCTTCTCGAAAAGGATGTATCTCTTGATTTTTTGTCCCTCGCAAAGAAAGACTCCAAACCATTTTGTGATGAGGATCATTAGTAGTAAATATCGATGCTCCCTTTTCTTTTTGCTGTCATCTTTTCGTGTTGATTCCTCTCAACGCTTCCTCTGACAACTCTTCGACTTCGCCGAAATGCTTGAGGTGAACTTGGACCTTTGCGAGGAATTCGAGTGTCTCAAGGCGCAAGAAAGCTTCCTCAAGATCCGAACCAACCGACAAAGCGCCATGTTTTTCCAGCAAGCAAGCGTTGTTTTTTTCGATCGCTGTCGCGACGGACTCGCCGAGGTCGTGTGTGCCTGGCACTCTGAACGGTACGAGTGGCACTTCTCCTAGAACGAGAGCCCCCTCAGGCGTCAATGCGGTCTTCAGAGGTACGCCAGCAACCGCAAGGACAGTCGAGTAGGGGGGATGGGCGTGGATCACCGCCCCAACGTCCTTCCTTTTTTTATAAATCGCGGCGTGCATGGGGGTCTCGATGGACGGTTTCCCCTTTCCGGAGACCTTTCCACTTCTTATCTTCACGACTAGGATCTCCTTCTCTTTCAGAAAACCCTTGCATCGACCAGAGGGTGTGATCAGTATGCGATCGTCATCGACTCTCGCACTGAGGTTGCCCGCCAGACCGGCGGTCAAATCTCTTTCGTAGAGCAATCTTCCGTATCTGACGATTTCTTTTCTCAGTTCTTCTATAGTCATTCTTTTCATCCCTTTAGTTTCACTTTGGAGATTTCCGACGGCCTGAGGATGCCGACTTCTGTGATAAATCCAGTTACATACCTGCTTGGCGTCACATCGAATGCAGGGTTGAGCGCTCTTGCACCCTCTGGCGCAATTCTTCTCCCCTCAATTTCCGTCACTTCATCCTCGCTCCTACTCTCAATAGGTATCTCGTCCCCGCTTTCAATAGAGAAGTCGAATGTTGACACGGGTGCCGCAACATAGAAAGGTATTCCGAGCTCTTTGGCAAGGACTGCTTTTTCAAATGTTCCAATCTTGTTCGCGAAATCTCCATTCGACACGATTCTGTCGGCACCTACGATGATGAGGTCAACATCTTTTTTCATGTAGTGTCCAGAGGCGGCATCAGCGATAATAGCATGGGGAATTCCCTCGTTCAGCAGCTCCCATGAAGTGAGCCTCATGCCCTGGAGGCGAGGCCTTGTCTCCGAAACATAAACAAAGAAATCCTTTCCCTCATCGCGTGCAATGCGCAACGGTGCGAGGGCTGTGCCAACATCTACAGAAGCGAGTGCTCCTGCGTTGCAGTGCGTCATCACCTTAGAATGATCTCTTATGAGCGAAGACCCATTTTTTCCGATCCTTTTGCACTTCTCGACGATCGCATCGGCATAGGCATTTGAAGCCGTGACTGGTTCTTCACCAGACGTTATAGCCTTGAGCATGTAGTCAACCGCGTAAAAGAGATCGTTTGCGGTCGGGCGCGTTCGCCTCATCATATTCGCCGCTGTCTCTAAATCATCACCATTGAGAGCACTGAGAGCGAGGCCGTACGCTGCAGCTGCACCGATTGAAGGGGCCCCACGAATCGTCATGTTCCTTATCGCTTCGGCCACTTCGTCGCATCTGCAAAATGATAAAATCCTGAATTCGTGGGGTAACGTCCGCTGGTCGATCATCTTTACCTTATTGTCCTCGAACCATACCGCTCTTACCTCAGCCACCCTTCCTTCAACAATAACCCTCAAGTTCTCACATCCTGACATTGACCTCAGTATAGAAAAAATATAGGCTTCGTCAAGATGGATATATTCTCCACCTGAAATATGCCTCGTCTGGCCATAAAAACATTAAATTATCAAATTTCCAGCATCTTCGAGGTTATCAATCGTTTAATATGGATGAACCATCCAGCTAGGGAATGATTCTTATACTCCTATTGAAGTGTAAAATTTGAATCCCCCTATGTCAGACTCATTTGTAGCCCCGAACACCGGTGATGTAAGAACGGATCGTTTCTTCCAGGTCTATTTGACTTCAAATGGTCTGAGACAAATTTCAAACCCTCTGCGTCAAAGGATTCTGAGCGAACTACAAGCTAGGGAACTGAGCCTCAGCGACATCGCGAGCATCACAGGTAAGGCCCAGTCAACAATTTCGGGACATCTAGAAGAACTGGTCAGGGAAAAGCTAATCGCGTGTAGGGAGGATCCGACCGACAGCAGAAGGAAAATTTATCATTTGATATCGAAGCCCATCGGCTCCTCGACTAGCCCAAGGGAAGATTTGAAAGATGCGATCGGAAAAACGATCGCGGGTTCCATCGGCATGCCAAGTACTTTTCTTAAGGGGGTGATCAGATCGATTATCCTCGGCATGGAGTCGATAGGACTCAGAATGGAGCCGATGCTCAAGGACATCGGGAAGATGATCGGAACAGAGGTTTCGAAACGGATGAAATCGAACTCCCTCGAGGAACTTATCAAGGAAATTCAAGAGTTTTACCAACTACACGAGCTCGGTGAGGTCTGCGTTTACTCTGTTAGGCCTCTTGTCCTGATAATAAGGGATGAATACAATTGTCATCGGATGCCCGAGACGGGAAGAAGTTTCTGCATCCTTAACGAGGGAATTATTGGGGCAATCCTTGAGAGCCGCATGGGCATGTGTTTGAACATCATGGTCGATGCGGAGTGCCTTGCAAGTGGTTATAGCCATTGCAAGTATCTAGTCGAACCAGCAATAAAGAGCCATGTCTGATCCGGGATTGAAGCGGTTCCTGCGACTCGAATCTGTATGTTCTCGAGAGTTACGTATGGCCTTCCAGTGTAGCTAAAATCAATCTATATTCAAAAAATAAGTTGAGAGGCGCGAAGCCTCTGCTTTCTTTTGGTTCGCAGCTCGGTCACGGCGTGTACTTGAACGGGTGCCTCACCGATTCTTTCTGATAGAAGATCTCATCGAGCGTTGGCCTCCCCTCGATTGCCTTCCTGATCGCATATCTCGCAGCCTTGTAGTTGTTGACCTTCACCCTGTGCCTGTTAGCGGCTGCGGGGTGAACAAAAACGTTCGCGAGGAGGACGATGTCGTTGAGGATTTCTTTCGGAAGGAAACCGTCCTGGATGCTTGCCTCAATAGCCCATTTAAGTCCAGCGACGGCGTGAACATATAAGAGTTCTTCCTGTTTCTTCGTCCTCGGCGTGACTGTCGGGACGAGGAGGGTCCTCGGCAGATCGTGAACGATCCTCATTTTTCCCTGGCCTGCGTCAGCCTGGAGAGCTCTCTCTATCGCGATATCGACCGGGCCACCTTTTATGCCGATCAATAGGTCCGTATGTGCGATCTCGTGGTACGGCGGTCCTGCGTAACCTTCTCCGACCTTGAGCGAGAAATTCTCAACGACTGTTGGCGTTTGAGGTGTCGCGGGAACTCTAGTGACCACCTTTCGGTTTCCGAGAATATAGGTAGTCTCTCTCGGCTTGATCTTACCCAGGATCTCGAGTTCGATTCTCATCTCTTCCCTATCTTCGTGCCTAAATGCGTCTCCGGGCATCGTCGGTCTCCGAGAGTACCCAACATCAATGCCCATCATCCAAAGTCCTTCCTTAACTGCCTGGTTTCCACTGGTTCTCGCGATGATCCTGACGAGCTTCTGGATTTTTTGCTGGAGCTGTCTCGCCTCCTCGATTTCACCTTTTTGGACGTGCTGATAGATTTTCTGCCAAATATCGGGGATGAGGTTCGCACTCGCGAGGATCAACCCATCCGCACCGCTGAGCAGTGCGGCAGTCCCCACCTCGTCGTAACCGCAGAGAATATTGATTTTTCCTCGTATCTTCTCGAAGAGCGCGGTCATGTACGGCAAATCGCCACTCGAGTCCTTGACGCCGATGACATGATCCAGATACGCAAGCCCTTCTGTTGTCCACCACTGCTGGTGCATGCCAGCACATTGCGGAATGTTGTACAGGATGATGGGAAGACCTACCTCGTTGACCGCATCAAAATGCTCATAAATTTCTTTCCATGTTGGGTTGAAATAATAAGGAGTGACGACGAGGGCTGCATCCGCCCCCATATCCTTGGCTCTCTGTGTCAACTCCACAGTTGCCTTTGTGCTACTCGCACCAGTACCCGCAATCACAGGAACTTTCTTGTTGACCTGATCGATGACAATCTCAAGCGTCTTTAATCTTTCTTCATCTGTCAGATAAACGAATTCCCCTGTCGTCCCAGCAACGACGAAACCGTTGACATCTTTGATGAGAAAGTCAACAAGATTCCTCAACGCCTCCTCGTCGATCGTTTCATCCTTCTTAAAAGGTGTTACGATCGCTGGATAGATTCCCTTTAACCATTCGGCCCTAGGCATTTACATCACCTTCCTTCCGAACGCCATATCAATCGCACGCATTGTCGCATCGTAGAAATTCTTGTAAAGGATCCCGCGTTCGAGTGCATTTGGATGAACGAAAGCCTTAACGAGCATTACATGGGTGTCGATGATATCTTTCGGGATCACGTTCATCTCCACTTTGTCTGCGATCGCTTTCGCGATCCCCGCCTGGGCTGGACCATACATGATGTTTGCCTGACGCAGATTCTTAAGTTCGACGGTAGGCACTATGAGGCAGCTTGGTTTTGCAGACAGATTCGGCTCAAGAATCGCGGGTAGCGCTTCATACCCCCTTCTGAGATAGACCAGTTGGGATGCAAATGCCAGACCGACTGCACCGTCCTTCTGACCGGTAACAAGGTCCACTCTGACCTTATTGATCCCCGTACCTGCGCTGGCACTACCGATATAAATCCCGTCATTGCTCACGTCAGCAGGGGAAATTCCGATATCCTCGAACCTCTTCTCGAGCGGGAGCTCGGGGGCTTCGACAGGCGGCTCTGAGACTGGGACCTTACCAATTTTCTCGAGCTCGAGCCTAATCTCTTCCCGGTCCTCGTGGAGTATGACACCACCTTCTTTCAGCGGACTCCTTGTTTTTCCCATGTCGATTCCCATATACTTGAGAGCGATTTTTATTGGCACAGGCCCGCCGTATCTGCAGAAGATTCTCGAAAGCTTCTGAACCTTCAACTGCTGTCTTCTCGCCTCCTCGAGATCTCCCTCTTTGACCGCCCTATAGACCTTTTGCCAAATATCAGGGTATATTTGAGCACTCGCTAGGATCATCCCACTGCATCCACCGGCAAGTGCTGGAAGTACAACTTCGTCGTGTCCTACCACGACGTCGATTTTCCCTTCGACTTTTTCCAAAACTTCCATCGTATATGTCAAGTTCCCAGACGAATCCTTCAACCCGACAATGTTGTCAAGTTCTGCGAGATCTTCAATGACCCTTCTCGGGAGATAGCCGCCAACTGTCTGGGGAATGTTGTACATGATGATCGGTATGTCGACCGCTCGCGATATCTGATAGAAGTGCTCGTAGATGCCTTTGTCTGAAGGGTGAAGGAAGTATGGTGTGACGACGAGGCATGCATCGGCGCCGGCGTCCTGAGCATATTTTGATAGTTCGATGACACGCCGTGTGCACGGGTCGCCTGTCCCAGCAATAACTGGCTTTTTGCCATTGGCTTCATCGATGCAAATGTCAAATATCTTCTTTCTCTCTTCATATTTCATATATTCAAATTCACCAGTCGTACCACATGGGACAAAACCGTCCACATGATCGAAAACACTCCTAATGAGAGTGCGGAAAGCTTCCTCGTTGACCTCTTCTTTCTTGTCAAAAGGGGTTACGAGTGCTGGATAGACACCTCGAAGTCTAAATTTCTTACTCATGAGCTAACCCTCTGCCTCTGCATAGTGAAGGTAAGATATTAAATTAAGGCATGTTTGAAGATCGAGGAGAAATTGCTCATTAGAACAGTCGAATAAATGGATGCGAAGGCGAATTGCAAGAAATCAGAGCTATGTTCTTGATCTAAGAGAAATTTATGAGATGCGATGGAACCTACAAGAACCCCTATCCTTTGAGAAAAAATAGCAGAAATAATCAAGCATTTCATGCCCAATTTCACTTAAACGATCAGGGTGAATGGGGTGCCCCCCAGGCGTCGTTCACAAATGATGACTCAAATGACAGTGATCTTTCCGTATAGCGTCTTGCGAATGTCTTCGTAATGGCATCTGTAATATTTCACCGCCGCTGGCATGAAGTTCAGTACGTCCTGGGCCGTCATACCGTCCTGTCCGATCGCCTCCGCAGCCATATCGCCGGCGAGTCCGTGTATGAAGACACCAGCTTTTACAGCCTCCTCGATTGGCATTCCGAGTCCGTACATCGCCGCGATGCTTCCCGTCAAAACATCGCCACTGCCAGCTGTTGACATCCCCGAGTTGCCAGTCATATTGATAAACACCCTGCCATCTGGATAGCCTATGAATGAGATCCCTTCCTTCAGGACCGTGATCGCGTTCAAATCCGCCGAGGTCTTTTGAACGAGGCCAATCCTGTCCTTTCTGATTTCAGAGGTCTTTATACCAGTAATCCTCGACATCTCGCCCGTATGGGGGGTGAGAATTGTCGTCGTTCTCCTCCTTCTGACGCAATCGAGATTCTTTGTGACGGCTGTGATACCGTCGCCATCAATGAGAAGAGGTTTTTCGATTCTTTCAGTCAGCCATCTTACCAGTTCCTGTGTCTCCTCGTTCAACGAAAGACCTGGACCAACGATCACCATATCCATTCGATTCGCAAGATCAAGCAACGACTCCTTGTTTTCGAGCGCTATGCTACCAGTATCGGTTTCCTTTTGAGGAATGATAACGATCTCGCTTCCCTTGCTGGCAATGAAAGATGATACAGAGATCGGTGTCGCTAGTCTTGAGTATCCCCCACCAGCCTTAAGGAAGCTCATGGCCGAGAAGTAAGGAGCACCAAGATACGCTTTGGCACCAGCAACAAACAGCATCTCACCGAAAGTTCCTTTGTGAGCGTCCTGTTTTCTTGGTGGGATTTCCGCAGGGATGTTAATTTCGACCTTTATTGAATCGTTATTATATAGTTCTGGAGGAAAAGAAATATGCGAAACGAACAATTTTCCTGAGTGTTCATACCCTGGGTGAATGACATTGCCGATCTTCGGTAGGCCGAATGTAATCGTGTAATTTGCTTTCACCGCGACTCCCATGACGAGTCCGCTATCTCCATTAATGCCAGATGGGATATCGACGCTGAAGACTGGTTTCTTGCAACGATTAATGAGTTCTATAACTTCTCTGAAAATCCCTGCAATCTCCTTTGTAATTCCCGTGCCGAGGATCGCATCGATGACCGCATCGCACTGGGCAATTGCCGGGGATGCATCTTCAGCGGAGTCGATTACAACGACTTCCAGATTCCTACGTTCGACCATCTCGAGGTTCTTCTTGGCGATCCCCTTGAATTCGTCCTTCGGGCGCAGTAGAAAGACCTTAACTCTGCCGCCGCTCGAATCGATCTTTCTGGCGACAACAAGACCGTCGCCGCCGTTGTTCCCTGGGCCACAAAACACGACAAAATTCTTTCCGGCGACGCCGTCTAATTCCTTCATAATGACTTCATATACAGCGAGACCTGCGTTCTCCATGAGCAGAAGCTCATCGATCCCATATTTTTCAATGGCCTGTCGATCCATTTCCCTCATTTGAGCTACGGTGGTTACTTTCATCTTTCCCACCCGATAGAGTCATGTCTTTCTTAGCTTAAGTAAGAACTGCTACCATAACTGAGAATTTGATAATCAATGAAAGACTAATTCAAATCATCGGAGTGTTGGACAGCAGACCATCCTAGAACAAACTGAGTGATATCACAGATTTTTTTGATTCGATTAATCGCCATACAGAATTGGAATAAGATTCTCTCTTTGAAATTTCGAAGCGCGGATCCTCGACTTGGAGAAAATATCAGTAAAGTGGGGCTCAAAAGACTTTGGCCTCGATTGCTTGTTGATGAGGTGAAGGCAAATGGCTCTAAAGGAAAAGGTTCAACGAGGAGAGCGTACATGATTATCACAAAGAGGAGAGTTTGGGGCGAGTCTGATGAAAAGTGAAGATTTGCATCGCCTTTCCAACGGGCAGATAGAACGGTACTCACGCCAGATCGTGTTGGACAAAATCGGTTACCGTGGACAGAGACGGCTCATTGACACGAAGGTCTGCGTTGTCGGCCTGGGCGGATTAGGTTCCCCCATCGTCTTTCAATTGGCGGCGATGGGACTCGGCCACCTTCGTCTGGTCGATTGTGATGTCGTTGAGCTGTCAAACCTTCACCGGCAGTATCTATACAATGTCAACGACTTAGGTTATCCTAAAGCAGAAGTTGCGGCAGAAAAGATACATGAGCTAAATCCTGAGATTAAAATTGAACCAAAAACAGTTGCTGTGAACTCCAACACAGCAGTGGAGATCATCAAAGGTATGGATGTTGTTGTTGATGGCCTAGATCGGATTACGCCCCGATACGCGATAAACAGAGCATGTATGAAAGCATCGATTCCGTATGTCTTCGGAGCAGCGATCATGACTTATGGGATAGCGAAAACTATCATCCCTCACGAGACTGCGTGCCTTGAATGCTTCCAGGGTGGTATTGGGGAGGAAAATGTTGAGAAGTGTTCAGTCGTTGGCGTTCATCCCTCAGTATTAGGGATCATCGGCAGTATCGAAGTCTCAGAAGTCGTCAGGATTGCACTTGGAGAAAAGCCCCAGTTGTCAGACAAGCTGTTTTGCTGTGATGTTTGGGACATGAAGTTCGATGAAATAGAGATCCAAAGGTCCGAGGACTGCCGAGTCTGCGGATCCAAGCCATCAATGCCAGAAACATTGAAAGAACCGATCGTAACAGAACTATGTGCAAGGAACGGGAAAAGAAGCTTCCTCATCGCACCGAGAAATGATCTCAACATCAATATGAGAAAGCTGAAGGCATATCTGTCGGAAGAAAAAATTGCGATCCAGATAAATGCAAAACTCGGTGTGGCTTTCAGTCCTGTTCCGGGTACAAAAGTCAGTCTTTTGAAGAGTGGGGTAGCGGTGATCGAGGGTATGGTTGATGTCGATCATGCATTGGCCTTTTATGAGAAAGTCATCATCGATGGGCTCTCGATTCCGAGATCCCGTATCTATCTCGATTGATCTCAACATTTGAACAATTTTTACAACCTCAATGGGATTGACTCCACGTGAGGCTTGCTTATTTACCGCTGGAATTTGCAGGACTGTTTGGGATGCCTTGTTTTGATGGAATACCTAGTCGAAATGCGAAACCATGTTTACCTAAAGGAGGAGGAAAGAAGGTGGGCTCACCCGGATTCGAACCGGGGAACTTCGCCGCTCTCAGTCACCAGATGACATGTGAGGGCGACGTCATAACCACTAGACCATGAGCCCAGAATCCGAAAAAGATCAACCCTCTATTAATGTTTGACGGTCTTCTACGTGTCGGCCATCATTCAGTTATAACCTGAGTCGCTCTGAACACACCATCGCTGAAGAGCAAGGAGAAGTACCCGGTCTTGTGGTTCGTACTTCTGATCTTGACCGCCCTAATCCTCCGCTGAATGTCCGTCTCGCCAATTTCCTGCAGTTTCAAGCTGATAACACCATCTGCTAAGTACCCTTCGTCATATTTGTTTTCAAGCATTTTTTCTGGAGACGTCTCAGATATAAGGAATGAGGTGACGCCGAGATTCCTCAGCCATTCGAAGAGATAGAAGAGCTCGGTACGCCTGTTTTCGCCTATCTGGGCAGCCATTTCCAATACATCGAGGGAGTCCACCACCAGTAGCTCATAACCGATGCTACGTTTGAGACTGTCCGCATACATTTTAAAGACCTGCAACCATGTCCCTTTTGCGCTCAACTGGGTTAGACTTTTTCTGATAAGCCCGAGGTCCAGAATATGAATAAACTCCTTTGCTCTTTCATCATCCATGCCCATACTCGTCATCTGTTGCATCAGGTTGTCTTTCGATTGCTCGAGTGTCATGTAGACGCTCTTGATCCCGTTTTGGAGCGCGTTATGGTAGAGGATACTATATGCAAGGGAGGACTTCATCGTCCCAGGCGTTCCCGTGATCAAGACGACTTGCCCTTTTGGAATACCCCCTTGGAGATTCTCATCAAAATTATGGATGAAAGTCCTGACTCTTTCAATGTGCACCATGCTTTTCCATCCCGTGGATACCAATTAGGGCATCTGGAATATTTAATCTTTCGTCGCTGTCCTCTTCGTATTGTGGATTCTCAGGAGGGACCATCTCTGTTCACGATCGGCACTGAGATGCTGAACCGAGTCCCGTCATGCGAGAACGAAAAGTAGCGCGGATCGATGTTCGAACCCCTCATCTTCATCACCCTCAGCCATCGCTGCATTCGTCCATGATCCAGTTCCTTCATGTGGAGTTCGATCACTCCATCAGCCAGATAAACTTCGCTCTCGGAGTTTTCAAGCATTGAAGCGATGGGTTTTTCAGAAATCAAGAAGACAGTTATGTCTAGTGATTTGAACCAGTCGAAAATATCCTTCAGATCCTGTCTCGTGAGTTCGTAATCAGCTAGCGACTTGAAAGAGTCTAGTGAATCGAGCACGAACAGCTGGAAGTCCCATTCTTTCTTGACGTTGCTCACGTATCTCATGAGGATACTACGCCAGTCCCCCTTTTCCTTTGCCATCCGTTTGCGTAAATCGATCATATCTACAACCATCAACCTGTCCCTAGATTTCTCTCTCGGCATTCCCAGTCGTTCCATCTGCCGGATAAGTGATTCTCGGCTCTGTTCAAGCGAAAAATACATGCTGTTAATATTATCCAGGACAGCGCAGTTGTGGAGGATCGCATAGGTGAGTGTCGATTTCATCGTGCCCGCGATGCCGTTGACAAGCACAACGCTTCCCTTCGGTATTCCACCATCGAGAGCCACATCGAGCCTTTCGATGTGTGTACGGATTTTCACATCCTTAGGCTTCTCTGCGAATCC
Organism: Methanomassiliicoccales archaeon; assembly: GCA_029907465.1. Lineage (NCBI taxonomy): Archaea > Methanobacteriati > Thermoplasmatota > Thermoplasmata > Methanomassiliicoccales > Methanomassiliicoccales archaeon. The sequence goes on along the minus strand of JARYLV010000015.1, from coordinate 10,936 downwards.
CGCCCCGATCTGGACGTCGATTTCCTTTTTGAGCTCGTCGACGATCTTACTGATATCTACAATGCTAGCAACGGACTCTTCTGGCTCTTCGGCAACTCCTCTCTCAGCAATTTCTGTCGCCGATGTGATCTTTCTCTCAAAGGAAGCTTCTGCCGCTCTGAGCTGCTGTTCAAGTTGCGAAAGCTTCTCAAATCTCTCTCGCAGCTCCTCCTCCACCTGTTTTCTCATTCTTGATAGTCCTTCTTCTATCGCTTTTTGATAATCTTCCCTCAACGCGAGGAGCTTCTCAAATTCCTCTGTACTGACTCTCATCTTCCTGCCTGAATCCGTCGAGATTTCGAGTTCCCTCATGCTCCTTTCAAGTTTCTCTGCAAGTGCGTCCAGTTCCTTTTCCCTGTCCCTAAGTATCTTCTCACGGGCGCGGAGTTCCGCCTCAAATTCCGTGCACCGCTTCATCGCCTCTTCAAGTGCACGATTATCCCTCTCGAGGGATTCGATCGCCTCCATCAGTCGATTTTCTCTTTCCATTAACTCTTTTTCTCTTTTTGCGATCTCTTTTTCCTTTTGGGCCAGTAGTTGCTTCTGTCTTGAGAGTGACAAGTACTCCGACTGTCCGAATACGATAGGTATTTCCTCCTCGCTGATGACTTTCTCGACAGTAACCGAAACGGGCATCGTATCGGCCTGCGGCTCGATTGGCTTCAAAATCTCGCCGCATCGATCACATTGGATATCATCAGGCCTAATGCCAGCGCCGCATCTCGGGCATTCATAGCGCTTTTTCATCGATTCACCAGGCCTCATTCGCTTATGACTTTTGTTACCTGGAACTTATTACCGCTGAACAACAAGGTATAGTATGAAGGGTCGTGGTTTGTCTCTCTCATCTTGACACATCTGATGCGCCTTTGAGTCTCAACATCCCTAACAACTTGCATTTTCAGGGTGATAACCCCATCAGAGAGATATCCTTCGTCATAAGTACCCTCGAGGATCTTTTCAGGCGAAGCCTCAGAAATCAGGAAAACGGTAGATTTGAGTTCCTTCATCCATTGGAACAAATAGAAAAGCTCTGTCCTCCTGTTTGATATTTCTGACATCGTTTCAAGTACATCGAGCGAATCGATTGCCAGCAGTTCATATCTCAGATTTTCATTCAAATTCTGGAGGTAGGCTTTGAAAACTTGGAGCCATGAGCCAGCACCAGAGATCTGCCTCAATTTCTTTCTTATTAAACTGAGGTCGAGAACGTGCAACTTGTCCTTGACGGGTTCTGTCGGCATTCCCATTTTTTCCATTTGTCGAAGGAGGCTTTCTCGTGATTGCTCCAAGGTCACGTAAACACCAGTTTTCCCGTTCTCGAGTGCATGATGGTAAAGAATGTAATACGTGAGTGAGGACTTCATAGTTCCAGGAGTGCCAGCAATGAGAACAATGTGACCAGTGGGTATTCCCCCTTCCAGTATTTTGTCAAAACCGTCAACAAAGGTCTTTATCTTTTCATTTGAACTCAATCAAACCCCTCCGAGCCGACTCTCCGAACGCCGTTCATGCTGATCTAATATCTTTCATATAATGAATGATACTAAAAGATATTGGAAACAAGTATCACTTTTGATATTAAACTTAGACCTCCCCCCGGATGACTACCCTTTTTACGTATGATTTCGCGACCTCGGCCATTTTTCTAATCTTCTCTGCAGGATATGGATTAAGGGCCGTCAACCGTTCATCAATCGTATTCTTCGGTCGGAATTGCTGGAGTGCGTATTTTTTCGCTCCGCCGATGAACGCCGCGATCGATTCAATATCGTTCTCATTAAGGAAAATTGGCACAACGGTCGTCCTGAACTCGTAGTCGATCCCAGATTCCATAATCAAGGAGATCGATCTCTTTATCTTTTCGAGCGGTACTGTTGTCCCACAGACGTCCTCGTATTTGTCGTTGAGCGGGGCTTTGATATCCATTGCAATGAAATCAAGGAGTTCGTCTTCCAGCAACTCCTCGATCACCTCAGGGCGGCTCCCGTTGGTGTCGAGTTTGATCCTCATTCCCAGGCTGCGGAGCCATGTGATCACTTCTCTCAAGTCCCTGTGGATCGTTGGCTCACCGCCAGTGATGACGACACCGTCGATAAAATCCCCATTTGCCCTGAGGTATGATTCTATCTCCTGGGTCGGAATCTCTTCGAGGCTGTCGGGGTCGATGACAAGGTCCCTGTTGTGACAGGCGGGACAGCGAAAATTACACCCTGGAAGATAGACAGTCGAGGCGACGCATCCGTCCCAGTCGATCAATGATGTTTTGGAAAACCCTACAATTTTCATTGCCTCTCCGAAATGAACATCACAGATAAATTACTCTTGTCATGACAGGTCAGAGAAGAGCGAAAATCAACGAAGACCTTTATTTTTGTGTTGACATTTTCATTTTGAAATCGATGAAACTTCTATCGGTCGAGGAGTGCGTTCAGGGAAATTTGCGTAGACTGGTAGATGGAGAATTGTCACGAATCGCGATTTACACTGGTCGTGGGGCGTCACATTCATGGATCTGGCTGGTCGACTCACTCGAAAAATTGGGTTATTACAATTTGAGATTCATCCGGGAGAAGGACATCTGTTCAGACATGCTGGCAGATGTCCTCTTTATATCTGGTGGAGACACATTCGGCCTTGCGGATGCAATCGGACCATCACGTCTCCACGATCTGCAAGAATGGATCGTTCGTGGAGGACAATACATTGGTATCTGCGCTGGCGCATATCTTCCTCTGCATTCTTCACTGAGCCCATTGAACCAATTCAACCTCGTTAAGGGAAAGTTAAGCAATATAACTAATAACCTCGATGGCCAATTTTATGGTGACGAAAGGTTCGTGACGAAGTATGGCTCCTCCTACGTCTTTCAACCGGTTCGAGGGCCGCTGGTAGTCGAGTTTCTTGCTACTGAGTTCACGACACATCTTTATGGTGGACCATGTTGGTGTGATGTTTCAGATGCTGAGATTATGGCACGCTATCGATCTTTTACTGAAAAGACGATCTTTTTGGTTTCTGAGGAAATGGCCAGCAAAACCGTTATTGATAAGATTGCAGCATTGAGAAAGTCCCATGGTAGGGGCACTCTTTACCTATTTGGGCCGCATCTTGAATACCCCGGCAATATGGTGGGGAACTCCCTGATTGGAAGTGTGATCAATTACGAAGCGGAACTCCGCGATCAACGACATTACTCACCGGAGGATTTTAAACCAGCCGAGATGCAGCCAGTTTCAAGAGAGTTACGGTCCTGCGTTTCATCGGCCAGGTTAATGTGTTTTGGAATGGATGGGATGGAATGGCGGATTGGGAGGAAGGTTTGGGACAGCGAGCGTTTTGGGTATTTTTTTGATGCTATATGGAAGCGATTGAGGAAGGCTACAGAAATTGGTCTGCGAATTGATTGCCAGGATGAGTTAATTGAAGGATTCGAAGAATGCATCTCTTTGATGCGCCAGATGAGAGCCCTAAAAGGAGGAATTCAAGGGTCAATGCGCGCTGAGCAGCTTTTGACAATCCTTGCATCTTGTTCTGCGCACTTCTTCAATTGCTACTTCACCTCCTTAAGGCACCACATCGCGAAGGAAGCTAAACGGACATATCAGATTCATTAGATTTTATTAATCGATCATTTTTTTAGATCCGATCAAAAGATTTTTCATTAATCGGCACCTAACACGAGAGGTCGCGAGGTGCTGATTTGTCGATTAAGCCAGTCGCGGTCATTGGAGGGGGCATTTCCGGCGTCCAGGCCGCACTCGACGTTGCGAATGCTGGAGTACGGGTACTGTTGATTGAAAGGGGGCCAGCCCTGGGCGGCCACATGGCCAAACTCGACAAGACCTTCCCGACGAACGATTGCTCCGCTTGCATCCTATCTCCGAAGTTAGTTGAGGCGAGTAGGCACCCACTGATCACGATCATGACGATGGCGGAGGTCATCGCCCTAGACGGTGAGGCGCCGAACTTCAAATTGACGGTCCGTAGGACGCCTCGATATGTGCGTGAGGATCGATGCGTGGCATGCGGGGCCTGTGCAGAGAAATGTCCAGTAAAAGTACTAAATGAATTCGACGAAGGTATGAGCGAAAGGAAGGCGATCTATCTTCCCTATCCACAGGCCACCCCCCTCAAGTACCTTATTGATTCGTCGCACTGCCTTTATTTGAACAAGAAGAGGTGCGGTGTCTGCAGTAAGATTTGTCCTGCGAATGCGGTTGATTTTGATGAGCGGTCTACGACTGAAGTGCTGGAGGTCTCGTCGGTCATTGTCGCTGCTGGTTTCGAACTCTTAACACCGCAGGAACTCCCCCACCTACAGTGTTCGCAGCACCCTCGCATACTTACTTCTCTCGAGTTCGAACGCCTGCTGAGTGCATCCGGCCCCACGGGCGGAAAATTGGTCGTTCCGTCGATAAACTCGGTGCCGAAGCGCATCGTTTTCGCCCAGTGTGTTGGCTCAAGGGATTTGAGATTTCGCCCTTATTGCTCAAGATTTTGCTGTATGGCATCCATTAAACAGGGACTGGTTGCGCTTGAGCACGACCCGTCAATCCAAAGCATCTGGATTTGCCATATGGGACTTCGAACTTATGGCAAAGGATTTGACCGTTATCTGGCAAGGGCAAGGCGGGAGGGCATCAAATTTGTTAAGGGAAAAGTCGCGGAAATTCTGGAGAATGGGGAAGGACTTCAAGTCAGAGTCGAGAATGTAAGAACTGGGACGGTTGAATCAATTGAGGCCGATATGGTCGTCCTTGCCGTTGCGGCATCCCCGCCAAAGGGACTTTCGGACCTTGCAAAAGCCCTCGGCATCAAAATTGCCGCGGATGGCTTTATCGCTGTTGAGAAACCTTTTTCTGTAAAAACGACGAGGGATGGTGTCTACGCGGCAGGGTGTTGCACGGGTCCAAAGGACATCTCAGACAGTGTCGCCACAGCGTCTGCAGCTGCATCCTATGCTCTTATGGTTTCACGGGAATCATGGAAGTTGGAGAGCGGAACCGAGATAAAAACAGTCACGGAAGAAAGAAAAATCGAGCCCTCGAGATCGGAGGAAAGGAGAGTTGGTGTTTTCGTCTGTAGATGTGGCACGAATATCGCGTCAGTTGTTGATATCGACAAAGTCGTTGAGGCTTTGAAAAACACTCCTGGGGTTTCATATGTCAATGAGCACCTTTTTATGTGTTCTGACAGTGCCTTGAAGATGCTGTCAGAAGCGATCAATCAGGAAAGGCTCAACAGGATTGTTATCGCGTCGTGTACGCCACGAACACATGAATCCCTGTTCCGCGCCTCGATCGAGAAGAGCGGACTTAATCCGTATCTTTTTGAAATGGTCAACATCAGAGAACACTGCGCATGGGTCCATATGAAGGAAAAAGAAAAAGCGACGAAAAAGGCGATCACATTGATCAGGGCTGCAATCGCTAAGGCGTTGTTGCTCGAGCCGCTGGAGCCCGGGCAAACCGATGTGACGAATCGAGCGCTAGTCGTTGGGGGAGGACCCGCTGGCCTGAAGGCTGCATCGGATCTCCTTCGACAGGGGTTCGAGGTAGTTCTCGTGGAAAAATCCGACAAACTCGGTGGTTCGCTGCTTTCGATCGAGCATCATGATGTCGGTCCAGATCAGGGCGAAGTGCTTCGAGCGCTTATTTCTCCGGTCAATAAGGAGAAGTTCAAGATATGGACAAACTGCACCGTGAAGGCAGTTAACGGTGGGGTTGGCGATTTCAGCATCGTCCTTTCTAATGGCATCGAGATTCACGCCGGGGTAATTATCCTGGCGCCTGGTGCATCGCTCAAGTGTAATGACCAGAAGATCATCAAGGGTTCGATTACAAGTGTGGAACTCGATGAGAAAATCAGACAAAGTGAATCACTCCCAGATCGTATCACATTCATCCAATGTATCGGTGCAAGGAATGAGACACGCGGTTGCTCAAGATTTTGTTGTTATAAGACTCTGCACCAGGCAATCGAACTGCGTAGGCGGGGGAAAGAAGTCAACATTTTATATACAGACCTAATGTACTATGAGCGGGGCGCGGAAGAATTATATTACGAGGCGTGTCTCAAAGGCGTGCGTTTTTTTGAATACGACACGATCATTGACTTTCAGAATAACCGTCTCCTTTTTAACTCCGTCCATGACGGGCTGATTTCATTGGAAACAGATCTTGTTGTTGAAGTTGATATCCTTATCCCTGGTGATTCAATCGCAGATCTAAGTAAAATCTTGAGGGTTTCGACGGACGAAGAGGGATTTTTTTTGGAAAAACATCCAAAACTCGCCCCAGTCGAATTTTCGACTGAAGGACTCTTCGTTGCTGGTTGTGCCCAGTACCCGAAGAATCTCGACGAAGCGATAACTGCGGGCTCTGCGGCCGCGGCAAAGGCTGCTACTATCCTCTCACATAAAAGAATTCTGACGTCCCCGATGATCTGTGTTGTGGACGAGAGCAGATGTAGGGGATGCGGTGAGTGTGAGGCGATCTGCAAATTCGGGGCAGCTCGCCTGATAACTGAAGGGACTGTCAGAAAATCAAGAATCAACGGGACGATTTGCAAAGGCTGTGGCACATGTGCAGCTTCCTGCCCCGCGAATGCGATTGAGGTAAAGGGGTTCACGCACGATCAAATGAAAGAGATGATCACGGCGTTGCTTGAGGGGTCAGAATGACTTGGCTTCCGAAAATCATCGCATTTTGTTGTAACTGGTGTGCCTATGCGGGTGCAGACACAGCAGGGCTGTCAAGATTTCAATATCCTCCGAGTATCAGAATTCTCCGCGTGATGTGCACAGGTCGGATTGAACCTTCAATGATTCTCAATTGTTTTGAGCAGGGCGCCGATGGTGTGATGGTTCTCGGATGTCATCCAGGCGATTGTCATTACATCTCGGGCAATGAATCTGCAAAAAGCAGAATTGAAATGACCTTGGAGATCATGGAGATCCTTGGCATCGACAAGAGAAGGCTTCTGTTAAAATGGATATCTGCATCTGAAGGCGCCCTCTTTGCCGAAACTGCAAAGGATTTCACAGAAGTGATACGGTCGCTCGGTCCTTTAAGAGGTGAACCTCAAGATGGACAAAGATAGGATTGAAGAATATGGGATAAGACAATGTATTGACTGCGGGAAGTGTTCCTGGGCTTGTCCAGTGTCCCACCGCGAGAACGATTTTTCGCCACGATCGATCGTCGAAAATCTCTTGGTTGGCGATAAGAAGCTGCTGGGAAGAGAGATGTGGGACTGCGTCACATGTGGGACCTGTAGTGCTCTTTGCAACTCTAACGTTAAATTCCATGAGTTCATGAGAACGGTCAGAAAACTATCCGTCGAGCGTGCATCACCAATGATCACCCACGGCGATATATTCAATTTCATTTCACTGCTCTCTTCAAAGCCGTATCTCCGACCTAGGACTTTGAACTGGTTATCTCCTGATATAAAAGTTAGCGAGGACTCGAGAGCGCTATTGTTCGTTGGCTGCACGCCCTATCTTAATATCATTTTCAAAAACCTCAATATCGATTTCCTTCAAATCCCTAGAGCAGCGGTGAAGCTGCTCAATGCGGTCGGAATTGAGCCGCGTGTCCTAGAATCGGAAAGGTGTTGTGGGCACGATCAGTACTGGCTTGGCAATGACGACTTATTTATTCAGCTCGCTGGTTTGAATTTGAAAGCGATTGAATCATCAGGGGCCGAAGAAGTCATCACGTTCTGCCCAGAGTGTTACTCAACGCTCAAGTTCGTTTACCCAAGGTTTTTCGGCTCCCTCGATTTCGAGGTCAGGAATCTGACGGCGATGATGGGAGACGCAGTTGATAGTGGAGTTCTTTCTCTGACAGAAGATAGCAGTCTGTCGACAACGTTTCACGATCCATGTAGGCTAGCCAAGCATTCAAATATTATCGAGGAACCGAGGAGGGTCTTACGGGCGATCGGCAGATTCTTTGAAATGCCCAGGTCCAGGCATACAAGCGTATGTTGTGGTGTCGCATCTTGGGTGAACTGTGACTCGTGGACAAAGCGTTGGCAGCTTGAGCGAATTGAAGAGGCCAGGGCAACGGGAGCTGGAGCACTCGTTACAGCATGCCCAAAATGTCTAGCGCACCTCTCTTGTGCTCAATATGAAAAGAATAGCTGCGGCGAATCCCGTCGATTTGACATCGTCGATATCCATGTCCTTGCGGCCTCCCGGATATTTTCAACCGAGTGAAATAAAAAGCGTAGTTTTAATCCCGAAGGCGGGAAAAGTTGAATTAGATCGGTGTTCTGTATCGACTTTGATATCATGCTGTCGAGTAGCTCATCATCCTCTCGGGCAATGCGGAAAACGCCTCTCATGCATGGAACTCAGATCCTTGTGATTCTGGTCAATGGAGTGTTGTTTTCTCAGGAGAAGAATCAAAGACAAGAACAGAAGGGAAAGTAATGATCGGCCTCTTCATCTGCCATTGCGGAACGAATATCGCTGGTGTCGTCAACATAGAGTCGCTGAAAGAACATTTCTCATCGGAGAGCACATATGTGCTGGATCACCTTTTTCTTTGCTCGAAGGCTGGCCAAGAGATGATTATCAATGCAGTAAAGGAGAATCATCTCGACAAGGTTGTCATTGCCGCTTGTTCGCCGAAGCATCACGGTGAGATTTTCAAAGAATGCCTAGGTCAAGTTATCAACCCCTATCTGTGGGAAATGGTCAATATCAGGGAACAATGTGCTTGGACGACGAGCGACCAATCCCTTGCGACCGAGAAGGCGAAAGCACTCATCCACGGTGCGGTCGAGAGGGTGAAATTTCATGAGCCAATTTACTCAATCAGGGTCCCTCTCAAAAGGAGCGTTGCTGTGATAGGGGCTGGCATTGCGGGGATTCATGCGGCGCTTGAACTCGCGGACAAGGGCATCGACGTTGAACTTATTGAAATGCAGCCAATCATCGGCGGGAATATGGTTAGACTCAACCGCACTTTCCCGACAGACGACTGCGCGATGTGCACGATTTCACCAATCTTGAACAGGGTGATGATGCACCGAAAGATCAGATTGTGGACGATGACGGACGTCGAGGAGGTGCGCGGTCGGCCTGGTGAGTACCACATTCGATTGAAAAGGAGAGCGAGGTTTGTCGATTACGACAAGTGCACGGGTTGTGGCAACTGTTCGAAAGGTGACCTTGAGGTCAGGTGGCCCCTACCCGCGGAACCGTATTTGGTCGACCGGCTCCGCATCGACCCCGAAAGATGCACTGGTTGTGGAGCTTGTGTGAAAAAATGTGGGACGGCCGCACTCACCCAACCTGCACCAAAGGAGAAACCGAAATACGATACCTTGAAATGCAACGGATGCTGGGATTGTGTCAGAGTGTGTCGGTTCGACGCGATATCAGTCATCAATGTCTGCCCCGTCGTTGTTCCAAATGAATTCGACCTTGGTCTTGGTCTAAGAAAAGCAATCTACATACCAAATCCGCAATCCGTCCCTTTGAAATATCTGCGTGATCCAGATCATTGTTTGAGATTAAAGGGACTGATGGACTGCAGGGGTTGCATCGAGGTATGCGGGCCCGGTGCAATCCGTGATGGGGATGTGGAACAGGTTTTTGAAATCACGGTAGGGGCTGTCATTGTTGCAACGGGATATAGGGAGTATGATCTGAGTGGGAGCGAGTATCAAACCGAGCATCCAAACGTCATTACAGGATTGCAACTTGAGCGGATGTTGAGTCCAGCCGGACCAACACAGGGCAAGTTGGTGAAGCCCAGCGATGGAACAGCGCCGAAGAGTGTGACGTTCGTACAATGCGCAGGATCGAGGGATACGAAACGAAGAGAGTACTGCTCGAAAATCTGTTGCATGTATGCGGTGAAGAATGCGAGTCTCATTAAGAGAGATCATCCTGAAATCGATGTGAAAGTTTGCTACATCGATCTGCGAGCTTCTGGCAGAGGATATGAGGAATACTTCGACAGAGCGAGGGAGATCGGTGTTGAGTTTATACGTGGAAATGTTGGCGAGATCGTTCCAATCGGCCATCAGCTAGTCGTCAAGTGTGAAGATACCTTCCTCGGTCGGCCACGTGAAATCGTTAGTGATCTCGTTGTGCTTTCAGTTGCAATGGAGCCGTCTGAAGGTACGCAGCGAATTGCGAGGATCGCTTCGCTGGTCACAGGGAAGGATGGTTTTATCGCGCCAGTCCACGTGAAAATCGCACCCGTTGACACTGCATTGTCCGGTATCTTCGTTTGCGGAACGGCCGAAGCCCCGAAGCCGATACAGGAATGCATTACTGATGCTGGAACCGCTGCATCTCGCACTTCAAATTTCCTGAAGGAAGACGGACTTATCGTTGATTTGGTCACCGCAGTAATCGACCAGGCGCGTTGCATCCGGTGTGGAAAGTGCGCCGAAATATGTTCATATGATGCCATCAGAAATGATGAAGGCAAATACGAAGTGATCGAAATTGCGTGCAAGGCATGCGGCAAATGTGCAGCGGACTGCCCTTCAAACGCGATTGACCTCAGATTCAACAACGATCTTCAACTGGAATCGGCAGCTGCTGGCATCATTGAATATGATACCGATTCGATTATCGCCTACGCATGCGAACAGTGTGGGTATAATGCGGCAGACCTTGCTGGTGCGGCAAAATATTATTATTCAACAGCGATAAAAATTGTTAAGGTGCCGTGTAGCGGAAGGGTATCGCTCGCACAAATGTTGCTTCCTTTTGAATATGGCGCGAAAGGGGTCATGATCGCTGCGTGCCTCGATGGTCAATGCCATTTCATCGATGGAAATAGAGACGCGGCTAAGAGAGTAGAAGTGGCAAAGAGAGTGCTCGATCTTATGGGCGTTGGTGGCCATCGACTTCAATTTTTCA
>JARYLV010000014.1 GCA_029907465.1 Methanomassiliicoccales archaeon | reverse complement strand
AATTAACACATTTTAAGAAATGATTCATTCCTTTTCTTGGGTGCCTGTATTCCCGGCTTTTCAAAGAAATAAGAAAATTTTAAATCGACGTGACGATTTGATGTGCCTGATCGCTGCCACTGTAGCTTAGCGGTAATCTGTGATCGCTATAGAGCGACGGTTTCGTAAACCGTAGGTCGGGGGTTCGAAACCCTCCAGTGGCTCCATCCTTTTCTCTCAATCGAAACCTATGGGTTTTGCGCTCGCGCTAAGCCATCAGAGATTCTGAGGGAGGTCTCAGCAGACACCATCTTTTTTCAGGTACTCCCTCAGAATCTTGATCGCACACACATCGCCGCACATCGAGCAACCTTCGCTCGCCTCGGTAATCCCCCTCGCCCTATACACCCTACCCTTTTCCGGGTCGAGCGCCTCTCTGAACATCCCTTCCCAGTCAAGTGCCTTCCTCGCTCTTGACATCCTGAGATCTCTGTCCAGACCCCTACCCCTCGCGACATCTGCAGCGTGTGCTGCGAGCTTCGCCGCGATCAGCCCCTCTTTTACATCTTCAACGCTAGGAAGGGAGAGGTGCTCAGCTGGTGTGACATAGCAAAGGAAATCTGCACCGTAGTAAGCTGCGAGTGCTCCGCCGATAGCACCTGAAATATGGTCATAACCAGGCGCGATATCGGTAACAAGAGGGCCGAGGACATAAAACGGTGCACCATCACAAATCGTTTTTTCAATTCTCACGTTTGCCTCGATCTGGTCGATCGGTACATGTCCAGGGCCCTCGACAATGACCTGGACATCCTTCTCTCTCGCCCTCCTGACGAGGTCTCCGAGGATGATGAGCTCCTGAATCTGCGGGACGTCACTCGCGTCATGGATGCAGCCAGGGCGAAGCCCATCGCCCAAGCTGATTGTGAATTCGTATTCTGACGCAAGTTCTAGCAAATAGTCAAAGTTCTCATAGAGGGGGTTTTCCTTTCCGTTGTGCAAGATCCATGCAACGAGAAATGATCCCCCCCTCGAAACGACATCAGTGACCCTCTTTGACCGTCTTAGGTACTCGACACTTTCTTTTGTAACGCCGCAGTGAATCGTCATGAAGTCAACGCCGTCCTTCGCATGCTTAATGATGCCATTGAACATGTCGTCCTCGTCCATGTCCACGACGGCGCTCTCCCTCGCGGCCTTCAAGCCTGTTTGATAAATCGGGACGGTGCCAACAGGGACTCTTACTTCTTTGATGATTGTCCTTCGGATGAGGTCGATATCCCCACCAGTGCTCAGATCCATGATCGTGTCCGTCCCATATCTGAGAGCGACCCTCACTTTTTCCAACTCATCTTCCATACGAGGCATATCCCTCGAGGTACCGACATTGACGTTGACCTTGACAGTGAGACCCTCACCTATACCGCAAGGTTCTGGTGAATGTATGGGATTTGAGGGGATCACGATTCGACCGTTAACAATGCCCCTCCTTACGAATTCTGGATCAACACCCTCACGGTGTGCGACGCTAACGATTTCGTCCGTGAGTCCTCTTCTTGCATCTTTAATTGTTACCATTGCCGGGTTCAACAGATTCTCGGTTTTTAGTGTTTGTGCCCAATCACATCTAGTTTTCGCTGCTACAATATCAAATTTGCGGGCTCCAACTTCTTTCGGTGAAGTGAAAAATCATTTCCATCTCTACGTTTCGGCCCTCAGGATGTTTTTTGTTGTTAAATCGGAAGGAGTGAAACCGCACCTTATGCTTCCAAAAAAGCGGGGTTTTTTGTCCTCGTGATCTCGTTCATTTATTTAAATAGCCAGACATTTAGAAGATTATTAATACTATGAGTACATTAGTAAGAACGTCAGAAAAGGGATGGGAGAGCACATCATCCCTTTAGACTGTAAACACGTCTATTTGACACGCTAGAGTTCAACCTGAGGGCATGAGGTTGGGATCGGATGGAAGACTCAAGTTATAACGAAGACAGGATCCAGGTCCTCGAAGGCCTGCAAGCGGTTCGAAAGAGACCAGGCATGTACATCGGCAGCACAGATAGTAGGGGACTCCATCATCTCGTCTTCGAAGTCGTCGATAACAGTATCGACGAGGCGATGGCTGGTTTTTGTACCCGGATCGATGTGACGGTCAACCAGGACGGGAGCGTCACTGTTGAAGATGATGGCCGGGGGATTCCGACAGGCATTTTGCCAAAATACGATCGTCCGGCCGTGGAAATCGTGATGACAACTCTTCACGCAGGCGGGAAATTTGACAGGAAGAGTTACAAGGTCTCCGGTGGACTGCATGGGGTCGGACTCTCCGTCGTCAATAGCCTCTCAGAATGGCTCGAAGTTAAGGTCAGAAGAGAGGGGAAAGAACATTTCGCGCGGTTTGAAAGGGGTGTCGTTGTTGAAAGACTGCGTGTTATAGGGGATGCGAATACCACTGGCACCACAATTACATTCAAACCAGATCCAGAGATATTTGAGGATGTTAACTTCAATGCTGACATACTGGCAAGCAGGTTGATGGATCTTGCGTTCTTGAATAAAAATGTCATGATCACGTTCAGAGATAAGAGAACGGGGCGGGAAGAGAAATTTCATTATGAAGGGGGCATCGTGGAATTTGTTCAATACATCAACAAGACAAAAAATGTCCTCCACGAGAAACCCATTTACATCACTGGTCAACGTGAAGATGTTCTGATTGAAGCAGCTCTCCAGTACACTGATTCTTACTCTGAAAACATCCACACGTTCGTTAATAACATTAATACCATAGAAGGCGGGACACATCTTATCGGGTTCAGATCAGCGCTGACTAGGACGATGAACGACTACGCGAGAAAATACAATTTTTTGAAAGAAGGAGACGAAAGTCTCAGTGGCGATGATGTCCGGGAGGGATTGACGGCGATTCTCAGCATCAAGATGCCCGAGCCACAATTTGAGGGGCAAACGAAGACAAAACTCGGAAACAGCGAGATCAGAGGTCTCGTCGATTCGATGATTTACGAGAAATTATATCAATTCCTTGAAGAGAATCCGAAGGTCGCGGAGGCCTGCATCAAGAGGGCAATTCTTGCGGCTCAGGCAAGGGAAGCCGCGAGGAAGGCAAGAGAGCTGACGAGAAGAAAGGGATTTTTTGAATCGACGAGTCTTCCCGGCAAATTAGCGGATTGTACGGAAAAGGATCCAGCTAAATCAGAGTTGTTCATCGTTGAGGGCGATTCGGCTGGTGGTAGCGCAAAACAGGGCCGAAACAGGGAGTTCCAGGCTGTTCTTCCGCTGAGAGGAAAGATCCTCAACGTGGAGAAGGCGCGGATGGACAAGATTCTGAAGAACGTTGAGGTGAGGAATCTCATCACGGCGCTCGGCACTGGTATCAAGGAAGATTTCGATATTAGCAAGGCGCGGTATCACAAAATCATCATCATGACAGATGCCGATGTGGACGGTGCACATATTCGGACTCTCCTCTTGACGCTCTTCTTTAGATATATGAGGCCACTGATCGAAAACGGTTATATTTACATCGCGCAGCCACCACTCTATCGGATTTCGAAAGGAAATGCGGAGATATACGCGTACACAGAAAGAGAAAGAATCAACGCAGTCGAGCGCCTCGGGAAAGGTGTATCGATTCAGAGATATAAAGGTCTCGGTGAAATGAACCCGAAACAGCTCTGGGAAACGACGATGAACCCGGAGACACGTGTGATGAAAATGGTGACAATCGAGGATGCGAGAAGGGCAGACTTGCTCTTTAATATCCTCATGGGTGACGCGGTTCTCCCAAGAAGGGAATTCATCAGTGCCCATGCCAAAGAAGTGGAGAATCTCGACGTATAGGTGTTTTCATGGAAGACAAAGCGACGCGAATTATCCAGCGCCCCATTGAGATCGAGATGAAGAAATCCTACATCGATTACGCGATGAGCGTGATCGTGGGCAGAGCTCTTCCGGATGTCAGGGACGGACTCAAGCCAGTTCAAAGAAGGATCCTTTACGCGATGTACGATATGGGGCTCCTTTCGAACAGACCACACAAGAAGAGCGCGCGTGTTGTTGGTGAATGTTTTGTTGCCGGAACGCGGGTGCTGACTGATCGTGGTCTCATCCCGATTGAAGAGATTGAACACGGTGACATTGTTTACACGCACCGCGGACGAGCACCGGTGATCGAGTTATACGAGATGCCTCCGAAACCGCTTGTCAGAATAAGATTGGAAACTGGTGCAGAAATTGTTTGTACACCAGAGCAGCCGATTAAAATTCTCAACTCTTCATTATCTTACGAATGGAAGGTTGCAAAAGATCTTACGGAAGGAGATCTTGTCGTTGCACGGTGCATCTATCCAGAAAATCTTGGTTATGCGAGCATGCGATTGAAAGACGGGAAGCAGATCGAAATCAACGAGAAAATTGCCTACCTTTTAGGTTATCTCCTGATGCGGAACTCGATGACCAGGGAAAAAGATCATCTGTTTTTAACCATTTGTGATGATGCAACTCAAGAACAACTCTCTAAAGCACTGAACCAGATTTCTTGTAACGGAAAAGGTACCGATGGCACGACCTCCTCTATCTTATGTCATGGATCGCTTTCCCATATTTCTCCCGATGACTCATCTTCACTTCTTCAACAGATCGTTCAATTGATTCATGAAAAAGATGGCATTCCCGAGCCCCTTTTCCACTCGCCTCGTGATGTCTTGCTTTCTCTTTTAAAAGGAATGCTTGATGCTGGTCTCAATCCCCTTATTAAAAGTGAATCAATCCGTTTACCTTTTGTATCGCGAAAAATGGCGGCCGATGTCCAGCTGATTTTACATCATCTGGGCGTAATCGCTTCCCTAACCCCAATTAACAAACAATCCAGCGAAAGGCCAGTTGAGCGTGATCAGACTCACGCCAATTCCGCATATGCAATCGAAGTAAATGGTCTGTTCGCTGAAAGACTTTTAAAACTGACTGGGCATCGACGTCAAGGCAGGAATGACACGGAACAATCGCCTCTTGCATATATCAAGAAAAAGGTTCCGAGGACCAGCGTCGATAAGGTAGCGTGGTCTAGCTCTCAGATTGCCAAATTCATCGATCAAAGAGAAAGGTGTAAACTTGATCAATCTCTTTCTTGCAAACTCGCAGATCAAATATCGCAATTCCCAGTATCGGTCTTGTCGTTGGTTGATGAGGAAACAGATTGCAATTTGATCGGCGATGTGGTCGGCGAAGAATTGCCATTGCTGGGGGACGCTCTTCAGTACAACCTCTTCTTCATTCGCGTAAACTGCGTAGAGAGTGCTGAGCCTCAGAAGACATATGACCTCGAGGTCGCAGGACCGCATGAATTTGTTGCAAACGGTATCGTCTCGCACAACTGCCTCGGTAAATATCATCCCCATGGCGACATGGCAGTTTACGACGCCCTTGTGAGAATGGCGCAGGATTTCTCAATGCGGTATCCATTGATCGATGGTCAGGGTAACTTTGGTAGCGTCGACGGCGATTCAGCGGCGGCGATGAGGTACACCGAGTGCCGTCTCTCGCCGATTGCGGAAGAAATGTTGGCCGATATCGAGAAAGATACGGTCGATTTCGTCGATAATTTTGACGGGAGTTTGAAGGAGCCGGCAGTGCTCCCTGGCAAGTTTCCGAACCTCATCGTCAACGGCTCATCGGGGATCGCCGTTGGCATGGCGACGAATATCCCGCCTCACAATCTCAGGGAAGTCGTCGATGCGATCGTCCATCTGATTGATAACCCATCAATGGAAACGCAGGATCTGATGGAGTACATCAAGGGACCCGATTTCCCGACCGGTGGTATCATCTACGGGATTAGTGGCATCCTCGAAGCGTATTCAACGGGTAAAGGAAAGCTAAAGGTGAGAGCGCGGACGAAGGTTGAAGAGTTAGAGAATAAGAAGAGAATCGTGATCACCGAGATTCCCTATCAGGTCAATAAGTCCAATCTCATCGAATCGATCGCCGAACTCGCCAAAGATAAGAGAATCGATGGCATTGTCGATCTGCGAGATGAATCTGATCGCGAGGGCATGCGGATTGTCATTGAGCTTCGCAAAGATGTGATGGAGGACATCGTCCTCAACCAACTCTTTTCACATACCCAGATGGAAGTGACCTTTGGCGTTATCAACCTCGCACTTGTCAACAACGAGCCGAAAGTTCTTACGTTAAAAGAAGCGCTCCAGCATTTCATCGACTACCGGAAGAGCGTCGTGATCAGGAGAACGCGGTTTGAGCTTGAAGAGGCGAAGAAGCGCGATCACATTCTGCAAGGTCTCATCAAAGCGGTCGACGCGCTCGATGATACAATCGCGATGATCAGGGCGGCGAAGACGCCTGAGGAGGCGAGGATCGCACTCATGCAGCGTCTGGCAATCACGGAAGAACAGGCTAAGGCGATTCTTGACATCAGATTACAACGCCTGACAGGTCTGGAAATCGAAAATCTGCGCAGCGAGTTCATCGAGATCGAGAAGAAAGTGCGGGAACTAGAAAGTATTCTGGCGGATGAAAGAAAGATCATGGATATTATCAAGAAAGAGATGCTCGAGATCAGAGAAAAACACGGTGATGAAAGGAAAACAGAAATCGTTCACGACGTGCTGGAAATGGATCTCGAAGATCTCATTCCGGATGAAGAAATGGTCATCATGATCACGCATGACGGCTACATCAAGAGGGTGCCCCTTGATATGTACAAGCAGCAGAGGAGGGGCGGGGTCGGCCTGATCGGGATGGAGACGAAGGAGGAGGACTACGTGACAAATCTCTTCGTCACATCTACGCACAACTACCTGATGTTTTTCACGAATTTGGGAAAAGCTTACTGGCTGAAGGCTTACCAAGTGCCGGTCGGCAGTCGACACTCGAAAGGGAAACCGATCGTTAACCTCTTACCAGCGCTTTCGGAGGGGGAGAAGATTTTGGACACGATCCCCATCAAGGAATTTGACGAAAATCATTACCTTGTTTTTTCGACGAAAAAAGGTATCATCAAGAAAACACCTCTCACCGCTTATTCCCATGTGCGATCGTCTGGTATCATCGCTCTAGGCCTCGAACCTGGCGACGAGCTCGTCGACACGAGACTGACGGATGGCACGAAGGAAATCGTCATCGCAACGAAGGGAGGCCAAGCAGTCAGATTCAACGAAACAGAAGTCAGGCCGATGGGAAGACCTGCAAAAGGTGTCATCGGGATCAGACTCTACCCTGGCGACGAGGTCGTCAGCATGGCGGCAGTGAGGCCAGACTCGATGCTTCTTTCGATCACCGAAAACGGTTATGGCAAGTTGTCGCCAGTGTCTGTATACAGGAAGACGAAGAGAGGGGGTAAAGGCGTCATTACGATTAAAACTGGAGAAAGAAATGGCAAAGTCGTTTCAGTTCTCGATGTCGCTCAAAACGACGAAATCATTGTGACCAGCACGCAAGGCATGGTGATCAGGATTCCCGTTGCTGACATCAGGGTCATGGGAAGGGCGACAATGGGCGTGAAAATCATGCGGCTCCGCGAGGGCGACAAGGTTACAGCCATCGCGCGCCTGATCGGTGAGAAGGAAGAGAAAATGGTCGACATGGCGGAAGTGACCGAGGACAAAGATATGATCCCGCGGGAACCAGAGGAAGAGGTCTCTGACGAGGATTTCGATTCTATCGATGAGTTCTGAGGATCGTGTATAATCCAACATTCAATTTCATTACCTTATTTTTTTTACCTTTTTTGAAGCTTTTTCGAACAAATGAAGGATGAAAATCAAATAGGGACTATTGGATTGAGCATCGATGAAAGAGGCCCCTTCTGTTGCTGGCTTGCAATCTTACCTGCAATCATACGCACAAAATCGTAATGCCAATCTATAAACAAAACATTGCTTTTCGATAAGTACACGAGATCTGTGTCGATTTCAATCGTTTTCAGATACCATTGATTAAATTATCAAAATCGATAATTCATTCACAAAGGTTTATTAGTGGCAATATCAATGAATTCCCCCCAGGTACTGGTGCGTAAAGATGTTCAAGAATTCGATACAGGGGCTCGAAAAGGTCTTCCGGACAGATATCGAGTCGCCGAAGGTCGTACTCGTCACAGGACCGCCGGGCTCTCTTAAGACGAGTTTCACATATTCCCTGATTTCCACATATCTCGAAAAGACAGGCGAATATGGATTGTATGTAACGCTTGAGGAATCGGCGGAAAGTCACGTTAAGAATATGAGAAGTCTGGGAATTAAGATAGCGTCAAATCTTGAGATATCCGACTTTACAGACCTCAGAGAACTCGATGAAATCATTGAATCCGAAGCGCCGACAGATTATCTTCACTTTGTTGAGCAAGTCATCGGATACTTCAAGAAAAAACATCAGGACAAGTTCACGGTCTTCGCCCTCGATTCGCTGGGTGCTCTCTACTCGCTTATGGATGATATGAGAGGAATGCGAAAGAAGATGTTCTATTTCTTCAAGACGCTGCGCGATTTTAATCTCATCTCTTTCATCATTATGGAACGTTCCCAAGGAGGATCGGTTGATTTCGTTGGCAACGAGGTTTTCCTTGCGGATGGAATCATTGAGTTAGGTCTCGATCGGACACGCGGCAAACTTGTCCGATTTATCCGAGTTGAGAAAATGAGGGCCTGTGAGCACAGTATGGAAAAGCATACGATTGAGATTGGAAGCAACGGTCTCATGGTTCTTGGCCCTACGTTGGCGTAGCACAATTAATTAATCGCAGATGGAATGATATTAAATCCCTGAGAGGGAGTTAATGAATGAAAGTAGCGATGTGAGGAGGAAGGTCAGTGTCATCGGAGGACAGTATCCCAATTTGGCAGGTCATTGAGGAATTCAAGGAGAAAATCAAGGCGCAGGAAGTCGAAATTAGAAGACGAAAGGAAGAGCTTGATAGAAAAGACGCGGAGTTGAGGGAGCGGAGGCAGCAGCTTGACGAATATGCACGAAAACTCGATGAAAAAGAAAAGGAGTTACTGAAAAGGGAATCAGAATTAGTACCGCGTGAAGAGGCGGTCAAGAAGACGGAAGCGGAATTACTCGAATTAGAAAGGGAACTCAAGCTTCGTGAAGAGGAGAACCACTCGATGCGTATTATCCTTGAAAAGCGCCAGAAAGAAATCACCGAACAAGAAAGTGAAATTCTTGAACTCGGCGAACAGGTAAAGGGATACGAGGAAAAGATCAGGCAGGCCGCTGGTAGAATTCTAGAACTCGAAGAAAGATTGCTCACGGAGGAAAGGGATCTGAAAAAGATTCTCGAAGAAGTTTCTGCGAAGAGAGAGGAGATCCTTGCGAAGGTAAAGATTTTCGAGGAGCAACAGACACTTCTTGCCGAAAGCAAGGCAATCTTGGTGAATGAACAGAAGAGATTGGTTGAATGGGAAAAGATTCTTAACGATAGAGAGGCGGCGCTCAGCGAGCGCGAAAAGATCCTTGCGAGGAGAGAAGCTCTGATTTCTGAAGCGGAAGAAACTGAGGAAGTTAAGGTATCGCCGATAACTGAGCCTTCGGTAGCGCCATCGATCTCCGGAACTGGAGCTCCCGAAGTTTCGGCTGTACAGGCGGGATCAGAAATTGGATCTGAAAGATTCTCGCAAGGTGAGGCTATAAGTCAACCTTCTCATGCAGAGGCGGGCTCTGCGTCAGCGACTCAGGAAACTGTAGCTATGTCTGAGGTAGGTGTGGGCGGAACCGAAGCGAGAATGGAAGAAAAGATCGAGGAGAAGGCGAGTGAGCGGCCGATGGAGAAATTCTGCCCGAACTGTCGGACGATTGTCGATGCAGATGCGGAGAGATGTTACGCCTGTGGAGCGATTCTCAAGGAAGAGAAGAAGGAAGAGCCAAAGCAAAAAGAGGAAATTCAGGCAGAAAGGAAGCGTGAAGAGAAGGTCGAAGAAAAGCCAGCTGGAGAAGAAATACAAGAAAAGACTGAAGAAAAAACTCAAGCCGCGGAAGAGAAGAAGGAACCTAGTGTCAAGCGCTCGATTTCGATCAGAAAGATTATAAGGAAGAAATAAACCAATTTCTGAGAGTCAGAGTCTTCATCGCCCTTTCTCTTCAATATTTTATTCCGTCCAAAAGTACCTTAAAGGATATCTCGTTGGGTTAGCAGTCTCGCAATCTTGCAAATATCAAGACGCAAGTAGAATGGACATATCTATCTGGTATGCAAAATTAATCAATAGACGCCAAATTCTGGATGTCAAATCAGTTTGTGGCTACCAGCCACCAGAGTTCTTATGAGCTCACAACGGATCGGAACACAATTATCGATTCATGAAACGAAGCACATCTTGATTTAAAGATGGCTACTCATCAGGTCTTTTCCTTATTATCATGATAAATTACCTGAATGGATATGTATTTATAATGTTTAATAGCTACTTCAACTGGCGGAAATGTATTTGGTGGGATAATGTTACGGCGAGATCTTGTGAGCAAATCAGTTAGTATCCTGACTGTGTGGAGCTTGATTTTTTCCTCTCTGGCCGGATTCTTTGTCTTTACGATCCCCGAAAAAGGAGAAGCCGCTTCCCCATCGAACGATATGATTGTTGGTGCGGATTACTCAATACGTTACTGGAACATCACGGATACGCTCTATCACATGCGGGGTAATCTCATTATACGATCTGGTGGAATTGTCAATGTCGTAAACGGGGGCCTCGTTTTCGACCAGGACACAGGTCCTGATGGGATTGCGGGAACTGATGACGATCATGTTTATACCTTAATTGTTGAGGACGGCGGGAAGCTCATCCTCAACAATTCGATCCTCACGACTAATCTTAATCAAATTAATGATTATCCGAGCCTCGGCGTCATCGTTAGGAATGGCGGCGTGCTCGAAGCGATCAATTCCGTCCTGAAGTTCCCGGGGCACATGGTTGTTGACGACTCAACACTTATTATGCGAAATTCGACGATGAAAGGACATTCCTCGGCCGACATCGCAAAGTATTGCAATCAGACGCAATTCCCAGCTGACTTTTTCGACGACTTTGCAGTGCTAGCCTTTGTCTCATCAAATATTTATCTTTATGATTCGAGCATCACTGGTTTACTCGAAAGAAACTCGACTTCCCCTGCGTATGATCACAGCTACAGTTTCGCCGCTGACGACGGATCGAAGGTAACTGTCATTTATAATCTCACACGGAATGTTCTTGCAGCTGGTGATGATAACACGGCAGCTGGTGAAGAATTTTCTAACTTGACGATCGACGATAGAAAGCTTTTCGCCGTTGACCCACATGAGAAACTCGCGATCGAGGGCATCGATATTGCGGGATTAGTTTTTGAAAAAGGAGAGGGCGTTAGGGTTACACTATACGCTAAGTACAAGACCGATGCAGGATACACCGGGACAAATGCTTTGAACTGGTCCTTCCGAAACGGTGGTGTATCGTCGTCAACGATCGTACCTAGCGACACGGCAGCTCCTTATGACCCTTCGATCAACAATGAAGTCACTGCCGCCTCAATACTTCCCGATATGTCTTCCGCCGACCTCAGCAAGTTGAACATCACTTTCGAAAACAATGATCCTAATGGCAAAAAAGTGTACTTTAACAGGATCTGGGTCACGGTCGAAATGTCTCTTAGCACGTACAGGAACATCACTTTAGCTGGATCGACTCAACTGACCGCTGTCAATTCGTATCTCGGCGTAGATTTTTCGAGCGAAGCTTCTGAGCATAACCAATTGGTTGTTCTCGACTGCTCGAGAGCTTACCTCTATGGAGTCTATGTTGATACTGAGCAAGGAATCGCCAGATTGCCAGATCGCTCGATGGCTTACGTTCCAGCTGACAAAGTCGTAACCGCGCTACCCCTTTCTAGAGGTGCAGATGATGATACTGGGGAACAGTTCGCGAACCTTACAGCAGACGATAACCAATATTACGTGGTGGGTGACGGAGAAAAATTGCACATATTTAGGTTTAATGTAAGTGACTTGTCTGGGAATATCTCAGAAATCGTTATGAAAGTTATCTACTTTACCGAACCTGGATATACGACTAGTAATTATATCACGTGGTATTTGGCAGGAGAAACTCCGAGAAACTCATCAATTCGGCCAGTAAATAGCGCCGATGAAACACTTGGAATTTATGACCTATTTTCATCAGGTGTAGATTCCTTTGAAAAATTGGAAAGACTTAATATCATTTTCAATAATAGTGGCGGGAGGATCGTTTATTTCGAAAGAGTCTGGCTCGAAATCACTCTAAGACCAAATATCTACATTTATAAATGGCTCAATCTTACGCTGTTAGATTCTCAATCTCTACCGGTCGCCAATGCCATCGTAAACGTCACTGTATCAGGGTCGGGCATTCCAGCATATTATGTCTCTCCTGACGGTGTCGATACAATTCCGCCAAGTGTAGTTCTTGAGTATCTCGGAAAGGATGCAACAAGTTTCAAGCAGACAGGACAATTTGGAGAAGTTAAGATACCGCTGCTGTGGGAGGTTATCAACGAAACAACAATGCCGAATGCACAACAGATCGTAGGCGGATACTCTGTAAATATAACATATAGAAACACGACGGGGAGCATGTTCTACGGGTCGTGCGGTGTCGACTTTCCGACATATCCAGCAATTGGGGAAGGGGATCAAGTTGTTTCGAAAACAATTGTACTCTCGAATTTAGTTGTAGACAAACCAGATCTGGCGATTCTTTCTTTCACCTACATGCCTGTGACAATCTATGTAATGGATCTCGTCGTGTTCACAGTGAGGGTTTCAAACGATGGCCTGACTGCAGCTTCGAATATTAAGATTGACTTCTCAGATTTTTACAACGGGTCGTCTAGGCCAATTGGCAATCTGACAATTGCATACCTTTCTGCAGGATCAGCAACTGATGTAACGATTCTCTGGAATGGAACAACCTCAGGTGTTCATATTATCACCGTTGAAGTAGACAAGCTTAACCTCGTCCCAGAATCAAACGAAAACAATAACCATCTCTCAACCCAAGTCTATGTGGCGCCTCTTCTACCAGATCTTTCAATTACATCAGCAGATATCAGAATAGGGCCAGAACCGATTTCAACCGGTGCTTTATCGTACATTAACGTGACTATCCACAATATGCTGGGAAGATCAGATGCAATTAATGCCACCGTTGAGTTTTACGCAGGAAATCCCCTAAGTGGCGGAAGTCTTCTTGGGTCAACAATAATCAACGTACCTGCGGGGGGATCGAATGACACCACTTTCAACTGGATTCCGTCTCAAATAGGAAATTATCCAGTCTATGTTTACATCAATCCTGAACGAAGAATTAACGAGTATTCTTATGCCAATAATCTTGCATTCAAGAATGTCAGCGTTCAATTATCTCCGAACATAAAAGATCTCGTTATCGACGATAATAGAATCGTTGAGTTCTTATCTGGCTCATATTATCAAGGAGGAAACATAATCGTCAAGGATAATGGTACTTTGATTCTTGACCAGTGTACCCTAACAATTCTGCAACAAAGGTCCGATGAATTTGTTATCGTCGTTAGTGACAATGCCTCAATCATACTTACTTCGGCAACATTGACATCGGACTTTAACATGAAGGTTTACCTATTTGATAGCGGAACTCTCAGCATCAGCGCATCTTCTGTTCCACCAGTTATAACCATCGTAGCCGATGACGAGAGTAGATTATTGATTTCATCTTCAACACTAGCTTGTGATATCATAACTCCCACTACATCGTCTGCTACAATCGTTGCTGACAATACGACGTTTTACAGAAGTTGGTCTTCGTTTGGGGGCAATGCGAAAGCGCATTTGACGAGCATTTCGATACCTTCGATTTCCCCGATTGAAAACGCAGAAGCCTGGCATTATCGATGGCTGTCTGTAACAGTGTTGGATGGGGTTGATCAACCTCTCCGTGGTGCTTTCGTTAACATTGCTTATTACCTCAATGGTACATTGTACACGGGCGCTTTGACAGGAGAATCTGGAAAAACAGTTGTCCGAGCTCCTTGTGATAAGATTAATTCCACTTCAATTTGGTTCATAGGGAACTACAAGATTAATGCGACATATTGGTTTAATGGCGTACCGTACAACACACCCGGGTCAATTGGAGCTTCATTAAAGCCATATTCACCACCTGCACCACTTTCCAGAGATGATCTATCTGTTATCGTAAAAATCCCAGGTGCGTTACCCGATCTTGATCCACCTTTCTGGGTCTCTAATACTTCGCCTGCCCGTGGACAGGCTGTTACGCTCATTGCCAACATCACAAACATAGGCGTCGTTCCAGCAAGAAATGTTGAAGTCAGATTCTACGATAATTTTTATGATAACGAGTCGCGCCTCAAGCGTACGGTTATCAAGAATGCGATCATTCCAATCATAAATCCTTTCGAAACAGTGAGTGTGGGCGCTACTTGGACCGCCACCTTGCCACTGGGTGAACATAATCTTTCTGTTGTCGTGGATCCTGACGGTCTGATCCCTGAGATGAACAAGTCGAACAATTTGAATTACACGATTGTTTTTGTTCGAGGCATTGCGCAACTTTCAGTCGCTGCTGGAGGATTCTTAGTCTCTCCCGATTCGCCTGTTACAAACAGTTCAGCGACTGTCAGCGTTCGAGTTCTTAACACAGGGGACGTCGAGGCTGAAGACGTTAATGTGAGTTTCTATCAGACAAGATCTGGATCGGGTCAGGCACTGATAGGATATAGCGTTGTGTCGAGGATTCTTCCTGGTGGAACTGGGATTGCGACGATTTCCTGGATTCCGAATCATCCCGGTTCTTGGACAATCACTGTTATCATCGATGAGAATGGAGAGATTGAGGAAGATAAGAAAACGGACAATACCGCCTCTATGAGTGTTACGGTGAAGAATTACGCTGATTTGACGCCCACGTCGATCGTCTTTACCCCTGCGAGCCCAGTTAGCGCTGGAACACACATTCGGATGGATCTGAGCATCATGAACGCTGGGGAAAGTAGCATTTCTGGTGCGGTTGTTCGATTCTGGCTTGGAGCCGTTGGAACGGGAAAAATCATAGCTGAGGAATTGACAGGCACCATCGGGCCTGGTCAAACTGGTACCGTCTCGGCTGAGTGGGATGTCGAGATCGATCCAGGGTTGAGCATTCAGACGAGGACAATTTTCGTAATTGTGAACCCGGATGAAATCCTCCCCGAGATCCGTTACGACAATAATCTTGCAAGTGAGCAGCTAGTTGTCTTCGACACCAGATCGGATCTGAGTTTCTTGGGAGCCCCCGAGATCACGTTGAAAGGGCATATCGTAAATCAGACATACGTCGGTGAGACCGTCGTCATAGGTGCTAAGATTCGTAATATTGGGTATACGTCAGCATTCGGGGCAAGGATTGCTTTTTATGCTATCGACGAACACTCGAACTTAACATACCTTGGATCTATCACGAAAGATGTTTCCCCGGGAGCTACAGTTGTTGCAAATCTGACCTGGCCGGTCAACTTGACGGTTGGAACATATTCGATCTTTGTTCAGATCGATCCAGACGGACTCATTGATGAAAGCAATCGCAATAATAATGATGTGAACACGTCTCTTGAAATAATCAGACCATCGCCAATCATCTCAATTGACCTTGGTAATGTTTACAAGTATAAGACGGGAGACAACATTCCTGTCAGTGGACGTGTCACGAATGAAATCACTGGGAACGCTCTTGCAGGCGTTGCGGTTACGGTTAGTCTTATTGATGCAGGCGGTGTTGTCGTTAGCGGTCCATACGAGGTTACTACAAATTCTGAGGGCTATTTCGATGCCGTTGTTTATATCCCACTCGGTGTTATCGGTTCTTGCAATGTAAAAGCAACAACGATTATTTCAGGTGATCAAACAAGTGATTATACAGCTGTTTCGATTGAAAAAGGCTTTACTGAGACTGGTGTTGACTGGTGGATTTATGCATTGATCGTTGCGATCGTTGCTGCGATTATCATCGCATTCTCCGCTTATCTGTACAAGTATGGACTCGGAAAGATGGTTGAGTGCGGTGAGTGCGGAGCATTAATCCCAGAATCATCACGTCGTTGCCCCAAGTGCGGTGTCGAGTTTGAACCTGGGACGGTCAAATGCAGCGAATGCGGAGCATGGATACCAGCAAATTCGGCTGAATGTCCTGAGTGCGGCGCAAAGTTCGTCACGGAGCCTATTCCCGAGGAAGAGGACGAATACATCAAGAAGATGCGGGAACAGTATGAAAAGTCAATTGAAATCTACAGAGAGCAGGCGAGAAGTGTACTCGGTAAGAAATATTCTGAAGAGAAGTTCAAACAATGGTGGAAGAAGCAGCCAACCTACATCTCGTTCGAGAAGTGGCTCTCTCAGGAAGAGGAGCGCCGGAAGCTCGGAGCGTTCGCTTGTCCCGTTTGCGGCACCCTTAACGCTAGAGGTTCGACCGTTTGCCATAAGTGCGGTACAGTTTTTGAAGCGAAGAAAGAAGTGAAAGAGGAAGCGCCCGCGACTCCTGAAGAAAAACCGAGAACACTCCGTCGGATTGTCAGGCGACCTGTCGAGAAGAAAGCAGTGCCCAAGGAGGGAGCAGAAAAACCAGAGGAAGCGAAACCAGAAGAATCAGCTGGCGAGCAGACACAATCACCTGAAGAAAAGGAAGAGCCGAAAGAATCTCAGTGATCTAGGTTCTTTCCACTCTCTCTATTTTATTTTCGGCTGTTCATTTTCAGTAAACCATTCATTTCTATCTACAATGAATAAATTTACAATGAATAAATTGATTTTATCCTTCTGCAAGTTTCTCTCTGACCTCTTTAATGACTCGTTCAGGATCTCTATAATACGCTGAGACGATTTTCGCGACGGTCTTATAGTTATCAACATTCGTCTTCTTCATGTATTCGAGAATGTCAACTCTGCGCTTGACCTCTCGTTCCATTTCACGTGGAGACCAGTTTCGAATTGTTCGCACTTTTTCGAACACGTAAGAGTGACCGCTGAAACTGAAAGTATCATCGGCGGGGTTCCAACTGTGAACCGTGTTGGTGATGAGTTCGCCCGTTTCAGGATCCATACCGACGATCTCCGTGAGCGATTTAACACGCCTTGTCATTTTCGTACCGACTTTCACCTGTGCCTGGAGCAACACAATATCGAGTGCGGTCAGCAGCGCGCGCGGTAGATTGATCGGATCATTTTCCATCCTGTGAACCATCGCCTGGACGTCCTCAGCGTGGAAAGTTGAGTAAGCAGTCTTACCAGTTGCCATTGCCTGGAAAACCACATAAGCTTCCTTTCCTCTCACTTCGCCCACCATGAGATACTGCGGTCTCTGTCTCAGCGCCGCAGTCAGTAACTCAAACATGTCAATTGTCCCAGCTTTGTTGGTGCTTCCCTTCCCCCCGAATCCTTCTCTCGTAAGCGCGGGAATCCAGTTCTCATGCGGCAAATTGAGTTCCCTTGTATCCTCGATGCTCACGATTTTCATCTGTGGAGGAATGAAGAGAAGGATCGCGTTCAGTGTTGTCGTTTTACCACTTGCAGTACCGCCGCAGACGAGCATTGAGCTACCATATTCTGTCGCAATCCAGAGATATGCCATCATGTCTGTGCTCATCGTCTTGAATTTGAGAAGATCGATGGGCGTGAACGGATTTTCCTTGAATCGTCTGATCGTAAATGACGAACCTCGTTTCGTCACATGTTTTCCCAGTGTAGCATTGAGTCTTGAACCGTCTGGAATTGTCGCGTCAAGAATAGGATCGGCGACAGAAATATGCTTTCCACATTTCTGAGCGAGCCAGACAACGAACGAGTCAAGTTCCACCTCATTATCGAATCTGATATTCGACTTGATTGATCCATATTTCCTGTGGAAAATGTACAATGGAATGCCGACGCCATCGCACGAACAGTCTTCAACATTAGGGTCTGTCATTATGACATCGATGACGCCGTATCCGATGAAGTCCCTTCTCAAATAATAATGGATCCTTTCGCGAGAAACTGGGTGAAGGGAGATTCCGAAATTCTTTAAGAGGGAATCTGTTGCAAGTCTCAAGATTTCTTCCTTCTCTTTAGCTGTCTCCACATCTGTAAGATTGAGTGTCAATATGAGCGAATTCTTGAGAACGTCAAGGAGATTCTTCTCATCTTCAGAAAGACTTGGTTCGATGACTTCATAGAGATATTCACCAGCAGCGTTGTCATATTTTATTCTCACAAAAGAATATGGGTCGAGGATTTTCGTTAATTCAACTTCGTCAACATTGATGTCCGTAATCTTCGGAATTTCAGTGATGACGTCAAGAGGTCCTTTTGAAACACTAACTGGAATTCGAACCTTGAGAGGTCTGTCCTTAATCCTGAGAAGAAATGAAAGATATTTACTCGAAATTCGTCCAATTCGCTTTCTTTCTTTACCCTCCTCAATTTCTGCGGTCATCATCTCGGGCGGTAGCGTCTCCACATCGGCCACATCAGTCATTTTCTACCCTCCTAAATCAACCTTGTTCCAATCAGACCTATCAGCAGCATAATGAAGCTGTGCCTCATTCCATTCGTAATTCTACCGTCTTGTAGCACTCCCGCGAGAATTCCATCGCCGAAGGCATGGATGACAACTGCGATGACAAAAATGAGCTGGATCTGCGGTATCACATCTGCCTTGATCGTTGCTGGCATGTTGGTAATGCCCGCTTGCTCAGCTCCCTCAGCAACCTGTCGGCCGGCTTCCGCCATTTTCGGAAGAAATGTTGAATTGAGGATAAAGATCGTTGCGATGAAGACTGCAAAGGCGATATATGTTACAACCATGTATGTCGACATCGCGATTTTCCGTTCGTTTTCGTTTAACATAGTCTCTCTGGCATCGTGAGCAACCATTGTGAGGACATCAGCAACGCTCCCACCGGCGTCATTTGCTTTGATGATGATAGACATCATTCTGTTAACCAGTGGTGTATTGACCCTTTCAGCAAACAATCTCATCGCATCTGCTGCAGGCACTCCCCATTCGATCTGTGCTGCCATTCTTTTGATCTCGGGCGTGAGCTTTCCATATCGACCACCAGACGCTGCCTTTACAGCTTCTGCGAGTGTCATTCCGAAGCGGCCAGCTTCTGCAACATCTCTGAGAAAGTCTGGAAGTCTTGATTCGATGTCCTTGATCTGTTTGTGTTTGTAGGTTGTATAGAATCCGTATGGACCAGTGATCGCCATCAATCCGATTGCTACGAAATCAATCCATTCTAATCCAGTCTTGAGTCCACCGATTGCATCAAGGAAACCGATGAAGAAGAAAATCACCATGAAAACAGCACCGATGACGAGGATTGTCCTGGAGAGGTCCCTCTTTTTCACGGTCAGCTGCTTAATATCGATGACGTCTTTCGCCTTCTTCTTATCAATCATTGGGCCCCTCCTCAAATACTTGCCTCCTTCGTCATATTCCATATGTAAAAAATGAATCCAAACTGGGAAAGCGGAATCATGAGACCGACGACTATGTAAAGCAGCATAAGCGTTGATTCGGATCCACCACCTCCGCCTGGGACAATTGCCATGATCGCCATGATAACGACAAGGAAAAGCGGAAAGGCAACGACAACCGTTACGAACGACTCCGCCATTAGGCCGAGATTTTCCAGCATTGATCTCATTTCAAGCTTTGCTTCCTTTTCGAACTGCTCGGCTTTCTGCAGGAAGTATGGCTTCAGCTGACCACCAGAAGTCGAAGTCGTGACAACGCCCTGCAAAAATTCCTGAAACTTTCTCGATGGTGTCCGCTGCGCTGCATTGCTGATTGCTGTAAGTATATCCATTCCGAGCAGTTCGGTGTCCCTCGTGATCCATTCTGCCTCATTCCTGATCTCGCCGTATATCGGCTGTCTCGATAATTCTTTGAAAATTACATCGACATTGACATCGGCCGACGCCATTGCAGATATGAAACTCATAGCTGGCCCGATTCTTTTATCGATGTCCCTTGCTCTCCTTTTTGCAACGGACGCTGGCTGAGAGATGAGCATCACATAAGTCAGAAGTGGAGGAATCACGATCATTAAGACGGACACGAGGAGAACAAGCGCAGCATCAACGTGTAGGAAACTGAGTATTAATCCACCAAATAGAATTGATATCACGGCAGATGCGATGCCTACAAGGATCGTTGTCATCCAGACATACGCTGTGTATTCCTCTGGTCGCATCTTCATATGCGCCTGGAGAAGAGCCTGCTCGAGTTTCGGATTCGGTTTTGCTTTCAACCTGACAAATGCACCCAAGGTACGCCAGCAAAATTGCTGGTATTTAGTAAGCTTGACGTACTCAGGAATAGCGCCCTTAGGTAGTTTCACCATATGGGGCCCTTTAATTTCCTCCTCCTCCTCCGCTCTTTTGGTTTTGAAGTAGAACTTCCTTATCGATTCGAGTCGTGCGAAGATATCAGAGACTTCGGGCGCCAGCGTCCGCACCTCCCTCGACCAATTCCCTTCTCACCCTTTTGATAGTTGCTTCTGGATCTTTATAATATGCATTGATCAGCGACCAGATTTTTCGGTGATCTGTGATATCTTTCATGACCATGTATTTGATGATATCGACCCTGCGATTGAACTCCTCGACCATCTCTTCATGCGTGAGGTTCTTCATTTCCATGATTTTATCAAAGAGAAAGCTATGTCCTTTGAAAACGAATTTGTCTGTTGCCTGATCCCATTCATAGACGGTATTGGTGATGAGCTCGTTTGTTTCTGGCTCGAATCCAACGATCTCGATGACCTGTTTGATTCTTCTCACGAGGTCCGTTCCCACCCTGGCATGCGTTTGAATGATGACATTCCTGAGCGCTGTTAGTAGGATTCTTGGGCAGTTGATCGGGGGATTTTCAAGTCTGTTGACCATTGATTTCACAGAATCGGCATGCATTGTCGAGTATGTAGTGTGTCCAGTTGCCATGGCCTGGAACATGATGTATGTCTCCTTGCCTCTCACCTCACCAACAATAATGTAATTGGGTCGCTGTCTGAGTGAAGCTCTCACAAGATCGTACATATCGATCTCGCCAGGTGCTTTGCCATCTGGTCCCCGCTCCCCAACACCACTTCTTGTCGTTCCGGGAACCCAGTTTTCATGAGGCAAATTGATCTCTCTCGTATCTTCCATCGTGACGATCTTTGCGCCTGGAGGAATGAAAAGTGCGATTGCATTGAGTGTCGATGTCTTACCACTAGCGGTACCGCCAGCGATAATCGCAGATTCTCCATTTTCAACGCCAAGCCAGAAATATGCTACCATTTCAGGACTCGCAGTCCCATATTTGATAAGTTCAACAGGCGTGAAGGGCTTTTCCTTAAATCTGCGAATTGTAAAGGTCGAACCTCTTGTCGTAACTTCATTTGAATAAGTTGCCTGGACACGGTGTCCTTCGGGCGTCGTACCATCGAGTATAGGAGTAGAAACCGATATTTGTTTTCCGCATCTCTGGCCCAGCCCAACGACATATGAGTTTAGGAATTCTTCGTTATCAAATTTAAGTGTCGTTTTAATACTTTCGTATTTTCTATGGAATAAGAAGATCGGGATACCGACGCCATCACAAGAGATATCTTCGACGTTTTCATCTCTGATAAAAGGATCAATGGGTCCGTAGCCAACAAAGTCCCTTGAAATATAATATCTTATCTTCCTTTTTGCAATTGAATCAATTTTGATGCCTCTCGTTTTTATGTATGATTCAACGCTCTCTGCGAGGTATTCTTCCTTGTCAAGTTCCGTGAATTTGTCCCATTCGTAACTGAGTGTTCGTCCAAGTGTATCTTTTATAAGGTCAAGCAATCTCGATTCTTTTTCATTTAGTTTTGGTTCAATCGCTTCGAGCAAGTATTCATTTGTTCGCTTGTCAAAAGTGACCCGGACATAAGTGTAAGGTTCAACGACGGGATATATCTCTACAGTCTCTATATTTGGATCATCAATGGGAGGGATTTCAGTTATAATCGACCCCCTCGACTTCGACCATTCGATCCGTTGCTTCACCTCAGTTACAGGAAGTCTTACTCGTGATGCTATACCTGGAGTAATGGTTCGGAGAAACTTCAAATAAGAATCTCTGATTTTCTCTTTTATTTTCCTTTCTCCCTGAATTTCGGTAACGAACTCATCATTAGTGATCTTCTCTTCAACCGTTGAATCCGACAGGGTTGGTTTTACTATTTCGACATCTTGTGTCATTTCACCACCAAGGATCATGTCTGGATCGAAATCTCCACATAGCATCGATCATATCTTACCGTTCCTGCGTTTTTTATTTGAAATACTATGTCAGACAACCCATCTCCGGATTCCCTACTATTTATAGAATAATCTGTAGGCAGGAGATTTGATTTTGAGCAAAGATCCCTGAGGTATTGTTCCCATGCATTTCCGAATCGGGTTATTATTTTGATTGTGACATTATAATCGTTCCCATAGCCTACACTAAAACTGTCAGAATCTGATCCGATTAAGTTCAAGTTAAGGCCGATTGAACCGGTTCCACCGATCGTCGCATTTGAACCAACCAAATTAATCTGAGTAATCACAATGTTCACTTTATCATTGATTTTCTTGAGGCTAATTTCTGGAACGGCTCTAATAACCTGTCCGTCAGGCTGCTTAACAATAATGGCCCCATTTTCATATGCGACCCATTGTTGCACGTAGTATCGATTCGGCGCCCAAAGCTGGATGATTCCGCCTCCGCTTTCCGAGACTTCAACCCTGGAGTTAGAAAGAGTGTAATTGAATCTCAAAGAAAAACTGCTGCTTGAACTTCCCATCGGAACGAAAACGAGTTGCCCCGCGGTTGGGGAAGCAAATATGGGGATGCCGTCAGCTCCTAAAGTAATTGGCGAATACATTACGATATCTGATTCCCCCGTGATTTTCGCACTTTTTATCATGATGTCAATTTGTCCTTTCAAGTAACCAAATTGATTCAGAACCTCGTTCATATGAGACCTTTCATTCGCCTGCATCCAAACTGGGATGTAGGAATTCGTGAAAAGTGAAAGAAATGTTAGGAAAACGAGCAGCGCCATGATCGTGCCGACAGTTGATGCCACAGCTTCCCTGTCGCGCTTCAAAAATCGTGATCTCCTAAGTTTGAGACAATCAGCTCCCTTGCGGGACTTACACATATCCTCACCAAGCGCCAGATTCGATTTGAAAAAAGCTGCATATTACTATTTAAACATGTCGTGAATGCTGGCTTGTTTTGAGAATGAGCTCCTCGAACCCGAGTGGGATCCGAGAGTCTGAAATTAAAATTGCTGTATGAGAGAATCTGATGTAATCCTCTTTGGTCTCGTGCGTGGATTGGCTAGAAGAATACCTTCTCGCAGTAATTAACTATTCGAACGGGCCGATGAGCTATCTGTCGGAACTTTTGCTCTCGCCTGAAAATTGCGTCTATTTTATTGTCCATCCCCGATCGATAGATCAAATCAAAGGTTGGGCAAAATTTATTACAGCCTTCTCCTTTTGGTGATAAAACAACGCCGCGGTAACTCAGCTGGGAGAGTGCAAGACTGAAGTTGCCCATCTGGAGATCAGAAATCTTGAAGTCGCTGGTTCAAATCCGGCCCGCGGCACTTTTTTGCTTTTATTTGCAAATCTAAAATAATAAAGCGACGAAACATCTATTAATCGAGTTTGACAATCGACTAGAAGAGATTTGGGAAGGACTAAAATGATGCAAGTCAAAGGCTTTGAGGCGAATGGTATCGAGGCAAAGAGGTTTTCCAAGGTGGGGGAACGATTTGTAAATATAAGGATCGATCAAAACAGCAGCGTTACACGAATATCGAAGGCTTCCGATGATGATACTGCATCGGTCGAATTCCGTTTCACGACAAATTACGCTGGTATTGGTTACATCAGGATCGAAGGGCAGGTCTTTCTCTCAGGGGACGCGGGCAATCTTGTTGATGAATGGACGAGAACTGGTTCGATGCCGGATGAGATTGCTAATATTGTTCATAACGTCATCGTTTCGAACTGCATCCCCATCGCGCTTCTCGTGGCAAGAGATGTTCGTTTGCCCCCTCCAATTCCACTCCCAAAGATCAACATTCAAAGAAAAGGATCTCGCGGTCCTGGTGAGAGTGTCGAAGTTGCGTGATCTCTTGGAAACTTACATCCAATGCACATTCTTTAGCGGATGTGTTCGAGTGCGAATGAACCAATTGTGAGGCCGTGCTTGCTCGCTGTGTAACGAATATAGGCCCTCGACTGCACTTCGCAGATGCCAATAACGGCGAAATACGTCCTCAGCTGATCGACTTTGAAGTCGATCATCCCGTCCATGATCGATCCAAGCATTTGAATTTCCTGCTCACTGTGCATGCCCTTCTCGACGACATAGAGTGATACGGCCTTGTCTCTCTTCCTGCGACCGCAGAAGGGGCTGAGAAATCGAAACGCCGAGTTAATGTCTGAGTACGCAATGAGGGTTGATATTGTTCTGAAGGCAAGGCGGTAGTATTCATGTTTTTCCTTATACTCCTTTGTGATCTTTTCGACTGCATCCATGATCTTATCATGATCCGTTGGCTCTTCGATGTAGACCGTATACGGATCTACGGTCGTATCACCCATGCTTCTTGAATACGAATCAACATACTTTACGAGTCCGAGGCGTTCGTATTCTTCGTAGCCAGACAAAACAAACTTCATCTCTTCCCTGATATCGCTTGGCGTCTTGTCTGTGATAACCCATATCGCCGGTATGCCTTTTTTCAATCCCTCCGCGATAAACTGATTGACCATCACTTCTTTTCCAATGAACGGCGGTCCGTGAATCAGTACATTCGATCCGAATGGAATGCCACCGAGGAGAAGATCATCAAGGCGCGGATTTCCGGTCTTGACTTTGGCCTGTTGCATCTCAAGTGCACGTTGCTCCTCCCTCGCCGCAATTTCATCCTCTATGATGCCTTGTTCTCTTAACCGCAACTCTTCCATCTTCGCATTGAGGTATTTTTCTTTGGCTCTGAGCTCCTCCTCCTTTCTCTGAATTTCTGCTTTCAGATCTTCTAATCGTTTAACCATTTCATGTTCTTCGATGCTAGTCGCACTCTTCTTCGCCTCTTCGAATCTTCTCCTTTCTTCCGCTAATAATTTTTCTCTGTAGAGGATGTCTTCCTCCCTTCTAATCAGCTCTTCTTCCTTATAGGAGATCATTGACTTGATTTTTTGGAGCTCTTCATCTTTCTCTTGCAGCTCTTCCCTTAACCTTTTGATTTCATCATCCTTTAACAAAAGCGTCTTCTCTCTTTGCTGTATTTCCTTGATGCTTTTTTCGATTTCCTTTTTCGCCTCAGGAGTACTCATCTTCGCAATTTCGAGTTCATCTTTCAGCAGCTTGATCTCGATGGATTTTTGTTTGAGCTCTTCTTCGAGTTGTTCTATTCTTGTCTTTAATTCCTGCTCTCTTCGTCGATAATCATTTTCCTTCTCCTGAAGTTCCGCGTGAAAACGATCTTCAAGTCTTGCTTCCTCCTCCGCTGTCCCGGTCTCCTGACTTTTTAGCATCGCCTCTTTTTCTGTTAAGTGTCTCTCTCTTTCATCGAGCGCCTTTTCCCTCTCTTTCAATTCGAGTTCTTTCCTGATAATTTCAGCGTGATCGATAGGCAGACCTGCCAAGGTTTCCTCAAGTCGCTTTTTGAGGAATGTCAGCTGTTCCCCAGCTTCTTTCAATTCTTTTGTCAGCTTCGCATTCTCTTCGGTTAACTTCTCAACTTTCCGCTTGATTTCTTCACTATCCCCGCCAACTATCGTTACTCGCCCCTCTTTTACTTCGCAGATCTCGTCTTTCAATCTCGCGATCTCGGCTTCATAAGAAGCAATAATCTCTTCAACCGATTCCCCCCGATCTTCCGCCTTTTCTGAGATGGGAGTGGTCTCGGCAGATGTTTGCGGCGATTCATCGAGCCAAGAAATCAAATCAAATTCATCTGTGAGCCACTTCTTAATTTCCTCAATTTTCTCTATAGAAGCATTACCATCGGTACTATTGTTAATACCATTAAAACCGGTAAACTCGAGTTGTGCATAATCGCGCTTTTGATCTTCTTTCATCTTCTTTTCCTGCAATTATACACCTGCTTTCTTTCGGAACTTAACTGATTTCACTTTACTCGCTTAATTATTATTTTAATATTTTGGCATCATCATCAAAAAATGAATTTGGCAACAGGTATCATTGTATTATTATCTTGTCTTAACATAAAAGTGTGCAAATATGAATTGCGTTTACAAACGATAGTCTGTAGAAATCAGATGGTATTGAAATCTTTGAGATTTCATGACGCGCTGTTGTACACAACAGCTCAGTGTCTAGAAGATTTTTCATTCAGTTCTGGTTTCTTATGTTTTAATTGAAACTCGGTGATTTTTTTTTGCTAATCACTTCTGGTCTCCATCCATATTCCAAATCTGATTGCTTCTGAACAAAAAAATATATACTGACAGAAATATCTTGATAAATTCGGGCCTCGACCAGGAGCTTTGAAATGGAAAAGCGGATTCACGTCAGGATCGATAAGAACAGCAACTTGACATTGCGTGAAGTTCTAAAAAAAATCGAGGAAATCCAGGCTGAACATCCAGAGTTGGATGTTTTTTTTGATGGCGACGAGTACGCCATCTGCAGCCGCCCGAAGAAAGCTGAAAAAGACCAATAAATTGCCTGAGTTCTAATCGGGCAGCATTACGAGAATGGAGGAAACGGATATGGTGAGCCGCAAAGACCTCTTGAAGGAGAAAGTCAAGGCGATAGACTTCGACAAGATCAAAACGGTAAAGGATCTCGTAGAAGCTTATAAGGACAGCTCGGTGCAAAGCAGAGCGCTGGCCAACTGCGCTGCTGTGTACGAGAATGCGTTGAAAGATCCGAGCAGACCGACAATTGTACTAGGTCTGGCTGGGCCACTCATTGCAGCCGGATTAAGAAAAGTCATCGCTGACATGATCAAGTATGGTATTGTCGACGTGATCGTATCAACAGGGGCTATACCTTATCAGGATTTCTATCAATCAAGAGGGTACGCGCACTACAAGTGTTCCCCTTATATCGATGATGTTAAGTTGAGAGAACTTTTCCTTGACAGGATATACGATACCCTTGTCGACGAAAAGAAATTCGAAGAAACTGATGCATATATCGGTGAAATTGCCAGCGGACTCGAACCGAGGTCGTATTCCAGCAGAGAATTCCTCGATATTCTCGGAGATTATTCGAAAGATGAGAACTCGATTCTTTATAATGCACGAAAGTACGGTGTGCCCATTTTCGTTCCAGCGCTCAACGACTCGTCTATCGGTATCGGTTTGACTGAAATGTATGCGAAAAGAAGACAGGAGAACAAACCCTTCATGAAAATCGATCCGATCCGGGACGATTATGAACTGACGCAGATCATGATTCATTCTGATAGGACAGGCGTCATTTATATTGGGGGCGGAGTACCGAAAAATTTCATACAACAAACAGAGGTTATCGCGTATGCGTTGGGCCATGATAAAGGCGGTCATTATTATGCGATACAAATCACGACCGATGTCCCATACTGGGGTGGCCTCTCTGGTTGCACTTTCGAAGAAGCTCAGTCTTGGGGAAAGATCAGCAAACATGCGACAAAGGCCGTTGCATACGTCGAGGCGTCTATCGGCATGAGTCTCATGGTCGGTTATATCCTGCAAAAAGGCGTATGGAAGGGAAGAAAGCGCTTGCAGTTTATCTGGGAAAATGACACACTGAAAGAGATCAAAAAGGTTCCGTTGGCAATCGAATGATTTCCGATGAATCCTTTTTGACTCTTTTAATTGAATTCTTTTATGATTTAGACGACGAAGATGCGAGCATGATTGGACGTCCTACAATCGGTCTTTGGAATTCTTACGATCCCCATCATTTCAGGGAAGCCCATCGTCGCCTCCTCGCCCGCGTGGGTCCATTGGCATTTGCGTTCGATATGAACCTCGCGACCTTTGGATTTCCTTTTCCTTCGGAGCTCTCGAAGCCGTCTGAAGTCGCGGAGTGGGTTGCGACAACGACAACGATTGGTGAGGAAGGCCGTTATCTCAAGGAACTGGCATCGAGAGGACGCTTTCAAATGTTTCCATACGTTCGAAAAGGATTTCCGCCACAGCTTGGCGAAATCATATTGACGACGAGCAGTCCCGACATAGAGCGAAAGAGAACTGCTGACGATATCTGCGCGATGCTTATGAGCGGCAGGAGCGTTTGTTTACTTTTCGGGGCAGGGCCAAAAGGAACACCAAAGGAGCTCATTGATTCGACAAATCATCATTTTGATGTGACTTTTGGAGGCCACTCCCTTGAAACGTGTACGGCACTTGGTGCTGTTGTCGCGGTCATCGCTCATACATTGAAAAGGAAATCTGAGCAGTCGCAAGAGTCACTTTGATCCAATAATACCCTCCTTTGTTCTTGCACTTTTTACTCTTTAATCAACTGCGTCACTATTTTTTTTAGTATTTTTTATAAGAAATCTTCAGTGACGGAATGGCGACGCCTTTTCCTTTCGTGACTCTGCCGACAACCTTTGCACCTTTTCCAAGTGTTTTCAATGCATTTTTTTCCTCCTCCTCTGGGCAGATCACGGCGAATCCCATTCCCATGTTGAACGTCTGGTACATCTCATGATTATCGATTCTTCCCAGATCAGCGATGATCTCGAAAATTGGGTTCGGAGGAAGAGGATCATCAATTTCGAATTTCACATCACCTTTAATTCTGACAAAATTACGGAGACCTCCGCCGGTAATGTTGACCATGCCGTGTACTTTGCATGATTTGATCAATCTCATGACCTTTTTCACATAAATCTCAGTTGGTGTGAGAAGTTCTTCGCCGACAGTTTTATCGAGCGGTGATATGACCTCGTCGTAGTCAATTCTATTCTCCTCAAACACCTTTCTTGCCAATGTCAGTCCGTTTGAATGAATTCCCGAACTCGGCAATCCGATGATCAAGTCGCCCGGCGTTACTTCGCTTCCATTGATGATTTTCCGCTTATCAACAAATCCAAGGCAGCTCGCTGAGAGATCAATTTCCTTAACGATTTCAGGCATTATCGCTATCTCTCCTCCCACAATATCAACATTAGCCAATTTGGCACCGCTCTCGAGACCTTTTCCAATTTCCTTGGTGATTTTCTCATCAGGTCGATCCATGGCAATGTAATCGACGATCGCGAGCGGCTCCGCGCCAACGCAGATGGTGTCGTTCACATTCATCGCGATGCAATCGATCCCGACAGTATCCCATTTGTTCATTCTTTTGGCGACGAGGAGTTTTGTCCCCACGCCATCGGTGCAAAGAGTGAGGGCAACGTCACCAAAATCGATTAAACCGGTGAATTGACCTTTGATCGGCAGCGCCATACCAAATCCCCTTCGTTTATACTTGAGTTCTTCAACAAGCGAACCGATCGCCATCGATTTTTTATGTATGTCGACGCCTGCCATTTTGTAAGTCCATCCTTCTGGATTCATCGCGCACGCCATCTAGTAATCCCCATCGATTGAATTAACCTTTTTTATTCTTCTCATGTGCCATCCTCATGCGTAAAAACCAAACATTTATTTGGGCGGCGAAAATAATTGAATCGAGATGTCGAGACGCTGGGTCGTGGAGCGCCGCAGGGATTTTTATTACCGGAAAGCGAAGGAAATGAACTACAGGAGCAGGGCCGCTTTCAAGCTGAAACAGATCGACCAGCGATTTGGAATTTTGAGACGCGGGGCAACCGTTGTTGATTTGGGCGCCGCACCTGGCGGATGGCTTCAGGTTGCAAAGGAATCGGTAGGATCTAAGGGTCTCGTCGTCGGTGTTGATCTGCAACCAATCTTGCCGATCGAAGGCGTCATGACCATTCGCGGGGATATCAGGTCGGAAAAGACTGTGGAGAAGGTGCTTTCGGTGATCGGAGGTCGCGCGGATGTTGTGCTTTCTGACATGTCGCCGAATATCAGTGGAAACTATTCAACCGACCATGCAAGGTCTGTCGAGCTCTGTGAGCATGCCCTCGAGTTTGCGAAAAAGAGTCTGAAAGATGGCGGAAGTATGGTTGTCAAGATCTTCCAGGGGGATCTGTTGAAAGATTATCTGAGGCAGATGAGGGAGAACTTTTTGGATGTAAGGTTGCATAGTCCGAAAGCCTCGCGTCCCACAAGCTCGGAAATCTATATCATAGCGCGTGGTTTTGTTCGCAATGATAAGAAAGAAGAAGATGTGGACAATTCGATCAACCAGTAGGTCGTTTTGACTGCAAAGTTTTTATGATCGAGTTCCATTAAAGAACGGAGAGTAGATCGAATGATCACATATATGACCATAATTTTCAGCTCCAACGGTTCGAGACCGTCCGAAGTACTGAATGCGCTGCACAATCTTGGATTTGAGACAACGACTGGCGCCTACGACTGCGTCTATCGATGGGACAGCAAAGCGACGGTGGAAGATGCGATTTACCTTGCTGACAAGGTTCACGCCACTCTCAAGGGAATGGGTGTTCTTTTCAAGTTAGAGACGGTCAGCGATGAGCTCTGATTTTTCGCTCGAGGTTGAAGGAAAAGTGGAACGAGTAAGGTGTCAGAAGATCATCTGTGTTGCCCGCAATTATCTAGGGCATGTCAAGGAAATGAGGGCTGAAGAACCCGAGGAACCAGTGATCTTCTTGAAAGCACCGAGCGCACTTACTGAAAATGGTTGCCCTATTCTCATTCCTGATTCAATCGGTCGGGTTGATTACGAAGCAGAACTCGCTGTTATTATCGGGAAAAAGGGGAAGAATATACCACTCGATGAGTCAAGGAATTATATTCTCGCTGTGGCCGCGTTCAACGATGTAACAGCAAGGGACATACAGATGGAAGCGAAGAGGAAGGGTTTGCCATGGGCGATCAGTAAGAGCTTTGATACATTTGCCCCAATTTCCAAACCAGTTTTGTTGAAGGATGCTGGTAACATCGATCAAATGGAGATCACTCTCAAACTGAACGGCCAGATTCGCCAAAGCAGCAATACATCAATGATGATCCACAAAATCGATTATCTCATTTCTTTCATTTCGAAGTTTATGACCCTCGAGCCCGGAGACATCATTGCTACTGGTACACCCGGAGGCGTGGGACCGATGAGCCCTGGTGATGTTGTCGAAATCACAATAGGAAATTGTCTTTACCTTCGCAATCCAGTCGTCGGAATCTAATCCCAGAATCGTTTTGTTCTCGCATATTGAATCTCGGCGCTGAGGATCCCTCTCAGAAATTCATCTTCGTTTTCATAGAAACCTGAAAGAATCCTTGCTGCGGTATCAGGTCCAACTCCTCGTGCAGAAAGCACAAGAACTGCTTTTTTTCCGTATTCTTTAACGAGATTTGCATTCTTGTAAATCTTATGGATTTCCTTTTTTTCTTCTTCCGTCAGATGCTTCTTTTTCAGTAATTTTGCCTGATCTTTATTGTATGAATGTAAAGCTGCAACCATGACCCCATGGCATTTTGGGCAAGCGATATGCTTTGGCAGGTTGCGAGGGGTTGAGCGCCACTGGTTGTGACAGTTAAGACAAGTGAGATAAGATACTTCATCTTCGAGCCTATTCTTAAGCGCTACAAGAATCGAATGATCGGCGCGTTGCGGCATGATGAGATCTCTAGAATGTTCAAGTCCACTCATCCCGATTGGGGAAATCCCACATATCTCGATTCTGATCTCTCCTCTTTCAATTTTTCTGAGGACCTCAATAGTCCTTTCAAGATCAAGATCCTCCCATAGGATCTTGTTAATCGCCTCTTGATACAGCGGGGTATTTTCAAAAATCTCTATCAGTCGAGAAAGATTGATTGATCTATAATCTGCACCTTTCTCAATGACACCGAATTTCTTTGCAACGTAGATGAATCGCCAGCGCATGAACGATGAATTCCTGATCGCTTTCTTGATGAGCTCCTGTGCATTCTCAGACTTAATCGATTTGATTGTTTCCAAGATCATCGAGGGAGCAATATCTCGCGGTAATTCGATGAGGATTCTATACGGATCGGTTCGTACAGAAACGCTCTCTCCAAGCCGCGCGCTGAGAAGGAGTGATACCAGAATTGCGATTGTCTCGTTGACTCTCGAGCCAAAACAGGCATTGAGAACAACGGTTCTCTTGCCGACATCGAGCGTCAGAAAATTGTCCGTAGGCATCGGATATCGCTCATTTTGTTTATCGAGATACTCTTTCAATTTTCTGAAAGCCTCTTCATCACCTGGGTATCTTTCGAAATCCTGTTTTGATCTCAGGGCTCCGACTTCTTGGGCGACTTCGAAGGGAACTGGTATCTCCTCTCCCACCCAGGATGGAATTGATCCGATCTCTCTGACCTGTTCCACAAGCAGCTCATCCTCCCTCATTTCGATGATACGCCAGGTCCTCCCTCGGGTGATGAATGTGGCGTAAGGTTCGGCGAATGAAACGACGAAACTCTCATCAAGCGAACCAACAACCTTTCTGCTGCCGATATCCCTCACACGATATGTCTTTTCGTCAGGAATCATGGAGACGTTTTCGTAGAAATACCGCATTCCTCTACCTGATCGTTTAAAAGAATCAATGCTGATCCTAAGTAACCCGATTTGGCCGAGCTGGTTGAGCACATTCATAAATTCGTCTCTTGTCAAATTTCTGAAGGGATATGTTTTTGTGAATATCCTGTACGCATCATCGATTTTGATGTCTCCGCTCATTGCCATCGAAATGATTTGGTTCGCAAGGACTGTCAGAGGCTTTTCCCGTACAATCGACGCTTCTAATTCGCCGTTTAGCGCCCTTCTTGCGATGACAAGGCTTTCCGCGATTTCATCTGGTGTCGAGGCGATGATGAT
Organism: Methanomassiliicoccales archaeon; assembly: GCA_029907465.1. Lineage (NCBI taxonomy): Archaea > Methanobacteriati > Thermoplasmatota > Thermoplasmata > Methanomassiliicoccales > Methanomassiliicoccales archaeon. The sequence goes on along the minus strand of JARYLV010000014.1, from coordinate 14,102 downwards.
ACCCTTTGATACCTTTCCAACTCCGTGCCCTGACCTCCCGATTCTTTGGACGAGTCGCGTGACCTGTCTCGGCGAATTGTACTGAATTGCAAAGTCCGCGCTTCCGATGTCGATGCCCAGCTCGAGTGAAGAGGTGCAGATCAGCGCTTTGATCTTTTCATTTCTGAACGCCTCTTCCATCTCCTCCCTGATCTCTTTGGAGAGAGATCCATGATGAACACCGATCGGAAAGTTTTCGTCCCAAATGTGATATCTTGCCGCAAGCGCTTCGGCTGTATCTCTTGTATTCACAAAGAAGAGCGTCGAACGATGGGATTCGATCAGCTCCCGTCCCCTCCTCATGCATGCAACAAGCTGAGGATCACTTTGCAGGATGCCTGCCAGTTCTTTGTCCTCTTCGGTAATCTCAGGCCCCTGTACGCGAATGTCGAGCGTCTTGATCACATCGGTTTGGATGATGGTAACCTCCCGACCTACGCCTCCGAGAAACTTCGCAACCTCTGATGCGGTGCCTACAGTCGCAGAAAGTCCGATTCTCTGGAATTCGCCAGCAAGATCAACCAGTCGTTCAAGCGCGACTGCTAATTGCGCGCCTCTCTCATCAGAAGCGAGCTCGTGGATCTCATCAATGATGACCCATTGAACATTCTCAAGATGCCTTCTCAGCTTCTTCCCAGTGAAGAGAATTTGGAGAGTTTCTGGAGTTGTGATCAGCACTTTTGGTGCGATTCTTGCCTGCGTCTCTCTTTCCGATTGCGCCGTGTCTCCATGTCTTACAGCAACGCTGATGCCAAGATCTGTTCCGAACTCGCTAAAGCGGCGTAGCATATCTCTGTTGAGAGCTCTCAACGGCGTGATGTAGAGGCACATGATCCCCTCGCCCTCCGCTCGAAGGATTTTGTGGAAAATCGGAAGCATCGCTGCCTCCGTCTTCCCAATTCCAGTCGGGGCGACGAGGAGCACGTGCTTCCCCTCCAGAATATGGGGTATTGCATCTTTCTGGGGGTCCGTCGGTTCTCGGATACTTTTTTTCTCGAGAATCTTTTGAATTCTTTCATCAAGAAGTTCGAATACCATAACCGAAAGCGCCAGCAACGAATAGATTGTAATATTTCAATATATCGATTCGTTATTTTTTAATCGAGGAGGCTTACAGAAACATTGAAAAGTCAGATTAACCCATAGCACTCATTGGCAAAAGGCAAATAGATTTTGAGGAAGGAACGCGATGAATCCATTGCTCGTAAGTCCGAGAGAATTCGAATTAGTTATTGTCGCACTGCTTTTGGTTTTCGGTGTTGTACTCGCATTTGTAGGTCACAGGATTTACAAAAGCATTCTTGCGGTTGTCGGTGTGGTCCTCGGCTTTGTCATTGGGTTCACTCTTGGCTCGATGTTTAGTGGGATCATTGTCGCGTATATACTCGGAACGCTTGGAGCAATTTTCCTCGCTCTCGTTTTTTATTATCTCGTTGCCACTGCGATGTCGCTCATTGCTGGTGCTGCAGTATTTCTGCTCGCTCACGCTTTGGGAGTTAGTCTTATCATCTCCCTCATCATCGCCACAGCGGTTTTCGTGATCGTTTTCTTAACCTATGATCGGCTCGTCGCTCTCTTTACGGCGCTCGTCGGTGCCACGTTGGTTGCCTGGGGACTCGATATTCTTGGATTCCAATGGATCATCGTCGCGATCATTTTCTTCATCACTACGATCTCTGGTGTGATCGTTCAGTGGATCGATATCTCCTCAAAAAAGCCTCGTCCAATTGAATCAAGAAATCTCCCATCGAAGATCGATATCGTAAAACGATGTCCCAATTGCGGTTACGTCCTCACATACATGCCGGAATATGATGCCTGGTTTTGTTACAGTTGTGGGAAATACAGTTGATGATAGTTCGCATCAAACCGAGTTTTATAGCTTACTCAAATCTACTAGCTGTTATCGAATTAATTGATTCGGGCTATTCTACAACGAGATGGTCTGCACTTATTTTTTAATTCACCGCAATCCTACGATGCCTTAGTCGGCTCTGTTGCTTCAAGTAGGAGTTCAGATATGTCTTTCACTGGAATATTGGCATTGATTTTCTTCGCGCCCTGTTCGAGGTTTAAGACACAGAAGGGGCATGAGGAAATGATCATCTCAGCTCCAACATCCAGGGCCTCTTTAACCCTCTCGGCAGCGATATTGACTGCATAATCGTTGAACGCCGATTTATATCCGCCACCGGCCCCGCAACACATCGAACTCATCCTGTTGTGCGCCATCTCAACGAGTTCGATGCCTGGAATCGCCTTGAGCACTTCCCGAGGAGGTTCGAAAACACCAGAATGTCTACCTAGGTGACAGGGATCGTGATACGTCACTTTCGCTTTGATCTCCTTGGTGAATTTGAGTTTCTTTTCCTTGATGAGTTTTTGAACGTATTGCGAGAAATGATAGACCTCGAAAGTCGGATTCGAATAAAATCGTCCATAGTCCTTCAGCGTTGTCTTATAACAACCGGCGCATGTCGTTACCATCGCTTTTGCGCCTCTCCTCTCAGTCGTCGTGATTGTATGTTCTGCGAATCTCGGCGTCAGGTCGGTCATACCAGTTCTCAGCGCAGGTGATGTGCAGCACCATTCATCCGCTCCCAAAACGTCGAGCTTGACGCCGGCACGATGGAGGACGATGACGCCAGCCCTCGCGATATTCTGAACTCGATAGGATGCGGTGCATCCAGCGAAAAAGATGACCTCTGGAGTTCTCTCTCGCGGCACTTCTGCTGGAAACCAGGCGTCTCTTTTCTCTACAGGCTCTCCATACGGATTTCTCACTTTCTCTATCCTTTCGTGGAATTTCTTGTGTGCGGGTAGCGGGCCAGCGCCCTGCTCCACAACCCATTCTCTTACTTTTTCCCAAAATTCCGCAAATTCGATCTGAACGTGGCAGACGGTCCAGCATGCAGCACATCCTGTACACATGTATAATGCCTGGACAAATTCATCGTCAATGTCGACTTTTCTGCCGAGAAGTTTGTCAACTGGTGATCTTTTCATCAATTGATTGAGGTAAAAAATCTTACCTCGAGGCGTGATCGATTCCCACGGTGTCTGCTTCCAGGTTTCACAAACGCGGATGCAGTAGCCGCATTGCAGGCAAGCAAGCAAATCTCTCTTAATATCTGGTAGTTTAACCATTTGCGCACCTCAATCAATTTGTCAGATCCTGGAGCTGCCTTTAGTTGAAGGCGAATCCGGGCTATGGATGATTACTGAATATTTATTTTTTCTCCAAATGCAGCGCACCGATTCGAAACAATTGATTAATAGTGGCGGTTACTCAATTAATTTTCATTTAAAAGTCAGCATCTTTTTGCTCAGAAAATGCGAAGGGGATTTTGAGAATCTTTCTTACATCAGGGTGTTCAACCCTCAAGAATAGGGACGTATCCGTACCAGGTGCCTTCGAGTTTTAACATGTGGATATTCTCTTCAAGAAGTTTTTTGTGACCTTCCTCCCATTTGGCCAGCCGTTCGAGGAGTGCTTTGACATTTGAATCAGATGCAATATTGGCCGCATCGGTATATACTCTGATCGAATTATCCTCGATAGAAACACCAACTTCGATGATTTTGATCTCGCCCTCAATTGAACGGCAATCTTCTTCCAAGTTTTCTGTGAAAATCTTTCGAGGAATGAGGCTGGCATATCTCTTCGAAGGTTTTAATTCTGAGAGTTTCGCGCTTGGTTGAATGCGAAAGATTTCACTTTCGATCATCGATCTATGCATCTCTTCATCTCTTGCCAAACCTCTAAAGAGTGCAGACCCCTTTTCATCTTTAACACATCTCGATAATTGCATGTAATACTCATATCCAAATCTCTCGATCTCAATTGCCGCTGCTAGTATTGAAATCTTGTCTCTTGCTTCGTCCACCCCTTTTTCTCCCTCCGTATCGATTAATCAGAATTTACCAAAGTAATTGCGGTTTTTCCAATCTTTACCGGGTTCTCACAAATCGTCATAATTTTCCTTACGAGGAAACAATCGTTGCTCATTATTATTTATAACTTTTTAGAGATCTCAAAAAAGATGATTCATTGAAAGTGCAAAATCGGATTTCGCGATTCGAAATGCAAATTCCGACATAACGAAATTCTTATAGCGCTTGAAGGGGTTTTATGGGCAGCATGAAAGCCTCCCTAGCAAGGTGTATCTTTCCTCACCAGACTTGCTGGAAATGAGGAGGCAGGAGGAGAATGGGACGGTTTGCGTGATCGTCCTGAAAAAATCAAAGATGAGGAGGAAACGAGTCTATGTATGGCTATTGGGGAAAAATTTTAAGAATAGACCTGAACACCAATAAAGTCTCCACGCAGGAGTTCGACGAGGAATTTGCGAAAAAGTGGCTCGGAGGAGTTGGCTTCGGAATCAAGATCTGTTATGATGAGATTCCAGCCGGCGCCGATCCTTTGGGCCCCGATAATGTCTTCGTCCTTGCGGTAGGTCCTATCCAGGGTCACGGGATCCTCGGCTCTGGGAGATTCACGATCTCGTTCAAGTCTCCTTTGACTGGCTTCTGGGGTCAGTCGACGGGAGGCGGATATGTGGCCGAAGAGCTCAAGAAATGCGGATATGATGCATTGGTAATTAAGGGCGCGGCAAAGAAACCAGTGTGGATCTCAGTAATGGACGACAAAGTCGAAATTCACGATGCCTCGAAGCTATGGGGCAAGGATGTGCACGACACGCAGGAGGCGCTGTGGAAGGAAGTCGGTGACAAGAATGCTGTCGTAATCCCGATCGGTCCTGCAGCGGAGAACCTCGTCAGATATGCTGCACTCGTCACATACGATGGTCATGGAAATGCTGGGCGGATGGGTGGAGGCGCTGTTTTGGGATCTAAGAAAGTGAAAGCGATTGTGCTCAAGGGAAGCAAGAAAAACACCGCAAAGGATCCCGAGAAATTAAAGGCGCTGAAGAAGGAAGTCGCAGCCGCCGTCAAAGACAACCCATTTGCAAAGCAGAACCGAGAAGAAGGGCAGGCAATGGCGGTTATCCCGAGGGAACAGCTCAGCCTTCTCCCGATGAAGAACTTCTCACTCGGATCGTGGCCCGAGGGTGCGAGGAAGATTGGATCCGCTGGTGGTGAATTCAACCAGGTGCTCAAGCCAAGGCCAGATGCATGCTCAAACTGCGTCATGGGTTGCCACAGACGTGTCACGATCAAAGAAGGGACACCTTGTGATATGGACGGCTACGGTCCAGAGTATGAGACGCTGGGGATGATGGGTAGCAATTGCCTCGTGGACAACCTGAAGGCGATTAACTACGCTGGTCACCTCTGCAACATGTACAGCATGGACACGATTGAATTCGGTGGTGTCGTGGGCTTTGCGATGGAAGCCTACGAGAAGGGGTACATCAAGAAAGAGGATCTGGGATTCGAACTCAAATGGGGTGACGGAGTCGCGATGTGCAAGCTTGCCAAGATGATCGCGATGAGGTCGAACCCGATGGCGAAACTTCTTGGCGAAGGTTTGAAGGTAGCTGCGAAGAAACTCGGCTGTCCACAAATCGCCGTTGAAAAGGACAACGCAGTAATCCCAGCGCACGACCCGAGAGCGTTCTTCTCGATGGCTGTTAACTACGCGACGGGGCCGAGAGGTCCGTGCCATGTAACTGGATTCCCCGAGGGGTCAGAGCTTGGTATTCCTGTGCCTGAGTACGATCTTCCACCGATGGACAGGTTCGATGACAAGTTGAAAGGGAAAGCTGCTGTTGCGTGGCAGGACATCTGCCAGGTCGATAATGCATTGAGCTACTGTCTCTTCTATGACTTCGCTGGTTATACGCATCAGATGAAGGCGGACATACTCAACGCGATTACTGGCTGGAACTACACGACAAAGCAACTCTTCCAGGAGGTCGGCGGGAGAATTAACCAGCTCTGCAGGATGTTTGCCTTGAAGCATGGATATGACCCGAAGAGGAACGACACGCTGCCGCCGAGGATGTTCGAACCTCTCAAAGAAGGCGGCGCCGCTGGCAAAGTGCCCCCGCTCGAAAAGATGCTGAAAGAGTATTACGAGGTGAGGGGCTGGGTTAACGGAATCCCGACGGAAGAGACGCTCAGGAAATTTGGATTGGACTTCGCAATCCCGGACCTCAAGAAAGTTCCAGATGGCAAGAAGTGGATCTGGGCATAAGCCCTTTCCTTTTTTTTTTAAATTTTATTCATAAAATATCGATTATGCATGCAATTACAAAGTTGAGGTTGCAGTTATTGTAGTAAGAGGATACGGCCAGATATCATAAACCCTGTCTCATTGTCACTTTTTCTGACCTTTTACCAGTCATCCTTTCGATACTAATGGCAATAATGAGAGTCTTTTCGAGAACTTTCTGATCAAACTCGTATTCCTTTTGACCTGTGTAGTGTTCCATGATGATCTGGAGAGCCTCTTTCTTTTTTTCAACATCTGTAATAAATGACGCTGTCCCAAAACCGATGACGCTGAGGTAACTCATCTCAAATCCACAGGGTCTATTGCTTTCAATGAGTTCAATATCGACATCGATTTCAAAACAGACCCTGTTGTTCTTGCGCATCATTTCAACCTTCTTCCCCCCTTCAGCCGAATGGAGATAAATATGGCCATTGCTATAGCCAAAACTCAAGGGGACGACGTACGGCTCACCATCATTGCACAACGCAATTCTGCAGACCTTCGCCTCGTTGATAACCGACTCGATCAATCCAAGATCATTGATCTCTTGAGCGCTCCTTCTCATAACCATGATATTTCACACCTTTAGTGACGGGAGTTTCAATGTTGATTTAATAATCCTGCCTTTCCAGAAATGAAGATGCAGTAATCGTAGTGAATCGGACCACTTTTCGTCGTCTCACACGGAAATTCTTGGCACACAAAGCAGTAATCTACTTTTTTTCGATTTGCACATGTTGCTATACCGCAGAAGCGATTTTCCTTTGGTATGCAACCCTTCTTACCGTTCGGACATTTTTCCATTTTCATCAATGGGCAAATTTCGCAAGCAATACCGCAGACACCGATTCTCGTACCCTTTATTTTTTCTTCCATGGCTCATGATTTCTTGCATAATAGATGAATATTCTTATCCGATGAGACTCCTTGATTTCTGCTGAGACTCCGAAAATAAATCGAGAAGGTGAGGGATTTGAGGATTTTATCCTGGAATGTCAACGGTCTCAGAGCAGTCCTCCAAAAAGGATTCATTGAGTGGCTTAGATCTGATAATCCAGATATAATTTGCATTCAGGAGACGAAGATTTCGGATCGGCAAATGCCGCGGGCACTGAGTAGGGTAAGGGGATATCACATTTACCTCTCGTCATCGCAGGAGAAGAAGGGATACAGCGGGGTAGGACTTTTTTCTAAGAGGGAACCAATTTCAATTGAGAATGGCATCGGCATCGAGAAATTTGATAAGGAGGGAAGAATCCAGATTGCTCGATATGAAGACTTCCTTCTTTTTAATGTCTATTTTCCAAATGGGAAGGCATCGATGGAACGTCTAAGGTACAAACTCGAATTCTATGATCATTTCTTGCATTATGTGAAAAAGTTTTTGGAAAAAGATGAGAAGATTATCATCTGCGGGGATGTTAACACCGCGCACAAGGAAATCGATCTGGCAAGACCGAAAGAAAACGAGAAGGTTTCAGGATTTCTTCCGGAAGAGAGGGCATGGATCGACCGTTTAATTGAAAGTGGTTTCCTCGATACTTTTCGAGTCTTTAACCAATCACCTGGCCAGTACTCCTGGTGGGATATGAAGACAAAGGCGAGAGAAAGAAACGTTGGATGGCGCATCGATTATTTCTTCATCAGCAGGAACATGTTAGATCGCTTGAAGACAGCTTTCATCTTGAAAGAAGTGCAGGGCAGTGATCACTGCCCTGTCGGCATCGAGCTTATCTGATCATAAGCGATCTATTGCTATTCCTTTGAACGCTTTAACTGGACCAAACGCCATATTAGGTTGATACTCAGTTTTTCACCCTCTCCTTTCGATTTTCCAGTGATCAGGATATCTTTTTTAAACAACCAGACAGCAATGTAGACTGTGAGCAGTCCGAATAACGCCTGGTAAACGATGCCTGCGGCGACAAAGGTATAGTTGTCTAGCATCAGATTCTGCATAGCCAACATGGGATGTGAAAAAGGAATTGCAAACAGTATGATCTGAACAACAAAAGGTAGCGTATCGAAGTCGCCAAAAATGAGAATGAACATCGGAATGATTGCCAGGAATGTGATGGGCATGGTAAGTGTCTGTGCGGATTTCATATTCTTTGCGAAAATGCCCAGCAGCATGCAAAGTGCGAGTGCCGCAAAAAGACTGAGAAAGAGCGTAATCCCTGTTAACAGGTAATCGAAGAGACCCAATTCGAAGCCATAAGTCGCCAAATCTACCGGTGATTGTTGCTGGATCGAAGAGATGTAATATCCGAAGCCGATCATGTAGATGACCGCCATAATCAGTCCAACAATCGCAGCACCGACAAGTTTTCCGAAGACGATCGAACTCCTTTTCACAGGCAATGTGAGGAGCGTTTCAAGCGTCTTGTTTTCCTTTTCACTTCCCATAGAAGAAATGACCGTTCCACCAGAAATGACAATGACAAGAACGACTACGAGAGGAATCACGAAACTCTGTTGTGAAAGAATGCCCATGATCGTCGTTGGGGATACACCCGTCAATTGCCTGTTCTTGAACATCGTCGTCTCGTTTTTGACCGTGGGGTTAAGGATGGTTTTCGGGTTCACTTTCGATTCGTTACCAATGAGATGCTCTGCAATCGCAAAATTCATCTGCTGGATGAGCGCTTCAACGACGCCTGATGGAATACTGTCGAGAACGCCACTTCCCCTCATGATCCAAATGATTTGGATCTCGCCTGACCTATTATTCAAAATGTTCTCTGAGAAATTATCTGGGAAAATGATAAGCGCCGTGCCACCTTTTTCCTCAACTGTCCTAATCCCTTCATTTATATTGGAGTCGTTATAGACAACCTCAGCGAGCTTTGTGAGCGATGATACCGCGATCTCCGAAACTGGCGTCTTGTCGAGATCGATGACGCCGATGATTGGGGGTTTTGAAGCTTCTTCACCAACGCTGCCTATCATGTTTCCTAGCGATCCGAAAATAACGGCCATAACGATGATCGGCACAATCGTCGCTGGTGTTAGAAGTTCTCTAATCTCCTTCTTTGTGATGTTCAGAAATCCTCTCATGAGACCACCTTGACAAATACATCTTCAATATTCTCAGCGCTGTATCTCTCTTTCAGCTCCTTGGGAGAACCAGTTTCGACGATCTTGCCATCGTTGATGAGCGCGATGCGGTCGCATAGGAATTCAACTTCAAGCATGTTGTGCGATGAGAGGAGAACTGTCATCCCCTCGGCTGAAGCCTTCCTCACGATGTTTCTGATTTCCTTGGCATTGATCACATCGAGACCAGAGGTAGGCTCATCGAGAATTGCAATTTTCGGCTCAACCATGAGGGCGCGGCCGACGAGAAGGCGACGTGTCATCCCTTTGCTGTAAGTCTCCACTTTATCGTCAATTCTTTTACCGAGATTTGCGATATTAATACCTCTTTCCACCATCGATTCATATCGTTTTCCGAGCGACGGATCGAAGAAAGCTGCAATGAATTTCAGATACTCCCTTCCCGTCAGATTCTTGTAAGCGCCAGCATCCTCAGGAAGGTAGCTGATGATCTTCCTTATTTCATCCTGATCTCGCTCGAGATCCTTATCGAATATCCTCACACGGCCCGAAGAAATCTGCAACAGTGTTGCGAGGATCCTGAGCGTCGTTGTTTTACCCGCACCGTTCGGGCCAATCAGGCCGAAGATCTCGCCCACGTCGACGGAAAATGATATTCCCTTAACTGCAGTGAATTTTCCGTACATCTTGACGAGGTCGCTCACCTCGATTGCCTTCAATAGGTATACCTCCTCGAATCCCTTGATCGACTCCATGATCGAATTAATCTAGATATTAAATTGACTGCCTAAAAATCGATCATATCACTTCTTAATCCCAGCTTCCTCATCAGTGTGAGACAATTTCTGGGGGCGTACGCATTGTAATCGTTGTTCCAGTATCCATAAACCTCTTCAACATCAAGTGATTCCAGAATCTTAGCCCATTCCTTGATCTCGTTCTCGCTGTATTCATAACGGTACCATGACTTGCGACCATGCCATCTCACGTATGCGAAGCCAGCAGTGATCACATCCTGAATGATCATTTTAGGGGAATCCACGAGACACGTTGCGACCTTATATTTGTCCATCAAAGATCTTGTTTCCGAAGTGATCCAGCTCTGATTTCTGAACTCGATCGCGTATTTATGATTACTAGGAAGTGTGGCAAGGAAGCTCTCAAACTTATCAAAGTCCTGTTTCATCGCAGGTGGTAGCTGTATTAGAATGGGACCGAGTTTTTCGCCCAACAAGTCCAGTCTCTCGATAAAAACCGATAGGTCCTCTTCGACACCTTCGAGACGCTTGATATGGGTGATCTTACGACTCATCTTAGGACAAAAAATAAAATGCTCGGGCGTTCTAGCCTTCCAGCCCTTGACCATGCCCTCGTACGGAAGCCTATAAAATGACATGTTGATCTCGACCGAGTCGAAATATTTTGCATATTCCTCAAGCATTTTTTCTGGCGGGCAGTTCTGCGAATAGAGCTTGCCGATCCAGTCTCTGTAGCTCCAACCGCTACAGCCGAGGTAGTACTTCTTAGTGGACATCGCTATTATCATTCGCTATGGTTCTTATAAATTCGAATGTTGTGATTGGCCAGAATTCAAAATCGTTTTGAAAAGAATACAGTCTTTCAGCTCCCAAGCTTTCAGCTCCCAAGGTTAGAGGTGCATGTCCAAGATAACACGGAATCATCACATCAGCGCTATCCAAGTGAATTCCTCATGAGCGAGAATATTCAAATCGTCGAAGAGATTCCCATTCACAGCTTAATTAATATGTTCAAAATTGAGTGCGCTGATATTTCATCTTTAGTGCTATCAGCACGACGTTCAGACTTAACGCGATGGCATTCCAGAAAATGACAGGCAAACTGTCTATCAGGATGCCGTAAACCATCCAAAGAAACATGCCAATGCCAAGGAGCAAAAGCATGCCTGACGAGACATCCTCCATCTTTTTTGTTCTAAATCCCTTAACAATCTGAGGAACGAATCCCATAGTCGTGAGGAAACCAGCTAATAAGCCCAGAAGTGTCCAACTATCCATGATCGGGAATATCTATTCCACAGATTATGCTTTCTCTCCCCAATTCTTTTGTGATAAAAAAAACCCCTTTTAGACTCTTTCTCATGATCTAGGAGATGTGATGAATTCGTTGTCAGCTCAATCAATTGCAGACAGAAAAGGTATAATTCTGCCAGAAACCGGTATTCAGGCTTTGTGCAATTGATTGAAATTAGATTCATGAGTTTGCAACGTGAAGACTTTCAGAAAGCGACGCCGTGAAAAGATGCTTAAGAATAAAATTGTTCAATATGTAGGAAAGATGTTGAAATCAAAAATTAATGCCATTCTCATCATTCCGCTCCTCGGTTACCTTTGCATAGAAAATGCAATACTGTCTCAATATCGCATGTACCAGTTCTAATTAATTGAATAAACTCCTTTACCGTCCACTCAATAACCCGAATTTATTAACGGGCGAATCATTATTTACATGACGAATCTCGTGAGAATTTGCACTGTGAGCCATATCGCTGGAATGGTGAAGAAACGTGTTGATTGAGGTTCTCGGTCTCCTCTCGCTCGGTTTTCTTGTCGGGCTCAGTGGGGCCATAATCCCGGGTCCACTTCTTGCATTTACTGTACTTGACACGAGTAAGAAACAGAAAATAACGGCGCATATAATCATCTTCGGCCATGTTGTCTGGGAATTAGGAATCATCCTTCTCATTCTCGTCGGTTTCGGCTACCTTCTGATCAACAACAAGTGGATTGTTTTTCTTATTGGTGGAGTTGTTCTTGCGATCATGGGAACAATAATGATACTTGGAAAGGGAGGAGAAATCAGGATGAAGAGCTCCCGCGTCGACTCTTCTTTTGTCGGCGGGATTTTCTACACAGCATTCAACCCATCACAACCAGCCTGGTGGGCAACCGCTGGCCTTGCCTTATTGATAACAGGATTGGAGGTATTGGGTATTGCCGGCGTCATTCTCGTCACATTCGGACACTGGCTATCAGATTTTGCTTATTACTTACTCGTCTCTTTCATCATTCATCGGCATGAAGAATTCATCAATCCCCGTCAGAGACAGCTGACATTGATCCTCGGTGCCTTTCTCCTAATTCTGGGCATCTATTTTCTAATCGTGAGTTTTGATGGTTTGGGTTGAATTTTCAATATTGATTGACAATTGGCAAATTCATTCCAAAATAATCGAAAGAGAGATGTTATCATAAAGACAAAAAGTCTCCAAAAAGGAATACAGATGCTCATCAATGGTTAATAGCAAATTCTAGTGATTTTTTTCGCAATGGGGTTTCTGCAAATTTGATAGGGATCATGAGATCACTTATCACTTCTACGTCTAATCACTTCTACGTCTAGGCAAATAGATACTCGTAGACCGATTCTTCGTATCTCGATTTCTTTTATATTCCGGAGCACAGTCCTTTTTTTCGATCAAAAAGACAGATTTGTACGTTCACTTTTTCACAATAGAATGCATCTTCGCGTCACTCTTATCATAATTAATGAGACCTCAATGTGTCATAGAGATTCTAACTTCGATGTATAAGAATCTCACTAATGGCTATAGAGCTAGCAAATTCGTGAATAACACCTTATCAACAAGTAAAAGTCTACTCTATGGAAATCGAATCAAATAGAATGTTGAGGTATATTGGTGGAAACCGGGATTTTTAATGCCAGTTCTCTTTTAGCAATTACTTAGGGATCTCCGGTCTGATCATTACGTTTAATTATATTGTTCTTCGCCCTATCGTACGAGTGCTCGATCGCGTCCAGAGTTATGAATTCCTTTTCAAGCGAAGCCTTCTGAAAATTGAACTCGCGCACGAAATCATCGACGTGCCGCTCAAAAGCCTCTTGATCACCGAGACCCGTGTCCAGCTTCAGCGCCATCTTATAGCCAGCTATTTCGAAAAGCCATTTAAGCATACTCAGATCGTTCTTGTCGATTCCTCTTGTCAATTCCATTTTATAAATAAGCTCACGCCAGTGTTCTGCCCATGCAGGCGTGAGATAAAAGACTCCAGGATAGCGTTTTAACAAACGATAATAACCATCCGTACCGCCAAGTACTGCTGCAATGCAATCATCCACTGGTCGACCCTGATCATCCGTGAGCATGAATAGGTCTCGTCCGCACTCCTTCTCAATCTCAGAGATATCTTTGAACGCATTGCCGCAGAGGCCATAAAAGAGAAGGATGGATCTGCACTTCGGCGCAATGAGATTCACAGATTCCAAAACCTCCTTCCGTAATCTCTGAGGGTCTTCATGTAGTCCCATGGATTTCATGAGGATCAGAACGTTAAAGCCATCTTCTGGGAAGTGATCAAGTGCGTCTTGTTTGATCGAACAAATCTTTGCCTCGACTTGCGCTCTTCTCAATTTCCTCAACAGGTTCTTTGAATCCTCGTTTTCGATGACGAAGACTCGTGCGATATCCTTATCGCGTTTGATGGCGTGAACGATTTCGTCCTCAAGAATGGGGCAACCGATAATGCCAAGAGAGCCGGATACGGAATTCACGGGGATATGAATCACAGCGCCTGTATTAAAATGATTTTGTTTGAAATTCGATTCGAACTCGAAAATTGTAGTTTCAAAGCATCAGGAAGGCTCCCGTTCCGCAAGCCGATGTTCATGTTATAGATGAAACTGGGTTTGAGGGTTCCGTAAATCCTGCACAGATAAGAAGTTTGCTCGTTAGGGTAGGGGCTTCTCTCTCTTCAAATAATAGATAGTCTCAGATAATAAGTAAAATTCTCAATTAGACATGAATTCGCAGTACCCTCGTCCGTAG